>JAHIPG010000109.1 GCA_018894775.1 Nanobdellota archaeon | reverse complement strand
GACCCTAAATCATTTACTCTTAGAGCTGATGTTAACGTAAGTATAGATGGCAATCCTAGGGTTGAGATAAAGAATCTTACTGGAAGTAAATCTATTAATAAAGCTTTGAATTTTGAGATTGTAAGGCAAAAAAGTTTATTATCTACAAATCAGGAAATTAAACAGCAGACTATGCATTTTGATGCTGATAAAGGTTCGACGTTTGTTTCCAGAGAGAAAGAAAGCGAAGAGGATTATGGTTATATTTTTGACCCTGATCTTCCTGTTGTTGAAATTCAAGAAAGTCTAATAAATGAGGTGAAAGAAAAAATGCCTGAATTACCACAGCAAAAAATCCAAAGATTTGTTAAGGAATATGGTATGAGAGAATCTGATGCTTATACTATAACTTTGGAAAAGTCAATCGCAGACCTTTTTGAGGCTATACAGAAAGATAAGGAAGGGGAGTATGTTATTAAATGGATGACTGGGCCATTGAGGAAGGTTCTTAATTATAACAACCTAAAATTTACCCAAACAGGTGTTAAAAAAGAACAAGTAGTAAAATTACTAAATATGATAAAAAAGGGTACTTTAACACCCAGGTCTGGAGAGTTAGTACTTAGAGACCTAATAGTTAAACCTAAGGATCCTGAAAAGATTATGAAGAAACTTGGTTTTGATGGAGTTAAGTCAGCTGATTTGAAGAAGATTGTTGATAAAGTTATTTCAGCGAATGGAAAGGCTGTTAAGGATTACAAAAATGGAGAGAAAAAATCCCTTCAATTCTTGGTGGGTCAAGTGATAAGGAAAACTAAAGGTCAAGCAGATGCTAAAGAGGTCGCTAAGCTTTTAATTTCAAAATTAAAGTAGTCCAAAAAACTTTTATACCTCTTTTCTTTTTTATTTTCATAATGAAAGACAAATTTATATCAATAAAAGAAGCCATGAATAAAGGCAAAGGTAAAGTCAGTATCAGAGGTTGGGTTTATAGAGAGAGAAAAAGCAACAAATTCATATTCTTTGTAGTTAGAGACTCAACTAATATCATTCAGTGTGTTATTAAAAATGAGAATGTTTCTAAAGAAATTTGGGATGCAGCTGATAAGGTCCTTATTGAGACATCACTAAAGGTTACAGGCACTGTAAGGAAAGATAAGAGAGCTCCTACAGGTTACGAGTTAGAGGTTGATGACATGGAGATAGTAAGCTATGCTGAAGATTTTCCTATGGGAAAAGATCAAAGTTATGAATTTCAGTTAGATATGCGGCATCTTGGCTTAAGGTCAAGGAAACTTACCGCTATGATGAAGATAAGAAGCACAGTTTTTGGAGCTATCCATGAATACTTCAGAGGATTGGGCTATTTTGAATTCCAGAGCCCTTCTATCGTTAACAGTGCAGGAGAAGGTGGGTCGACATTATTCACAATCGATTACTTTGGTAAGCCTGTTTATCTGACTCAGACTTGGCAGCTTTATGCTGAAGCAGCAATATTTGCTTTAGAAAAGATTTATACCATAGCTCCTAGTTTTAGGGCAGAGAAATCTAAGACTTCAAGGCATCTTACAGAATACTGGCATGCTGAAGTTGAAGCAACATGGCTTGACTTCGAAGGCTTGCAGGATCTTGGTGAAGGTCTTTTGAAACATATTGTCAAGAGTGTATTAGAAAAACATAAGGAAGACTTGGAGATTCTTGAGAGGGATGTTAGCAAATTAGAGCCTACTGTCAAGAAGAAGTTCCCAAGGATGACATATGATGATGTTCTTAAGCTTTTGAAAGAGAAGAAAGGTATGGATATTAAATGGGGTAAAGATCTAAGGACTATAGAGGAAGATAAGCTTTCAGAGCTTTTCGACACACCTGTTATTGTAACAAGATATCCTAAAGAGGTCAAAGCTTTCTATATGAAAGAGGATCCTGAGAATAAGAAAGTTGTTCTGGGCTATGATGCTATAGGTCCAGAAGGATATGGAGAACTTATTGGGGCTAGTGAGAGAGAAGTTGATATTGAAGAGCTGAAGAGAAAATTGAAAGCTGAAGGAGAGGATCCTGAAAAGTATAAATTCTATCTTGATACTAGAAGATATGGTTCTGTTCCGCACTCAGGATTTGGTATGGGTGTTGAGAGGGTTATCTCTTGGATTTGTGGTTTGGATAACATCAAGGATGCTATTCCTTTCCCAAGGACGATGACCCGGACAAACCCCTGATTTTTTCTTTTTAATCTATAAAGGGATTCGGTATCACTTTCCGTCCGCAGTTGACGTCTGATAGTCCTGTGAATAATTCTGCTAAGCCATTATCTTTTAATCTTATTCCTCCACTGAACAAGACATCCTGCAGGTCTTTCTTAGGATGGGGCTTTGAATCTCCTTTAGGGAAGTCTGATCTGGTAGCTATTATCTTTATGGGTGAAGCCATCATTGTTTTGTAGTTGAACTTGAATGTTATAGCATGGTAATGCTTAACTTTTTTTCTTTTCCAGCTTGGTTCTGAATAGGCTATATGGCCTAATACGCCTAGATTTTCTTCATCGAGAACATGGATTTCGTTTGTTCCGCCCCATGCCTTTTTAGGAAACAGGTCTTCGAGCAGTTGAGCTTCTAGAAGGTTTACCTTATTGAGTTCTTCTAGAGAATTTATAGTCATGTATCCTATTTTTCCTTTCCCCCCAATTTTTCCTTGAGGTCTTGTGAATACTCCTATATTCTTTTCTGGAAGTTCTATAAGCCTTATGTCTTTCATCCTGTCTGGCCCTTTTGCTATGTATTCTAAACTTTTGATATCCTTTCCTTTATAGAAAACTGTCATGAAATTGAGGAGTTTTCCTTCAGGTTTTTCCCATATTGTTTTCACACCGCCCAGGATAAGATTATCATGTATTTTTGTTACAAATGGGTCCTGCAGATTAAATATGGGCAGGTCCTTGTTTGGGTGCCATTTGCCATTCTTTTGTGAGAAGAACATTACTTGAGAATCAGTTTCAGAGTCTCTTGATTCTACCCTTGCAGATATGTATTCCTCTCCTTGGTCTATAAATGGAGCTGTAGGATTGTATACATCTTTACCTTCGACATTTTCAAACTTTAGAATATCTGATCCTTCTATTCTTTTACTGTTGTTGTAATTGTTAAGAAGTTTATTGATTTTATTTTTTACTTTCAACACCCCTTTGTTTTATCAAGTTTTCCCTCCTTAAAAATATTATTGTGAAATTTTATCTACAGAAACCTTTTTAAATCTTTAATATGAGTTTATAGCTAATAGTTGTCTCGGTAGCTCAGCCTGGTTAGAGCACATGGCTGTTAACCATGGGGTCGCAGGTTCAAATCCTGCCCGGGACGCTCTTTTTTTTTATTAAGTTATTTTTTTCTAAGTTTTCTATAATCATTATGGTTTAAAGATAGAAATAGAAGAATTGCTCTCTTCCTATAAAGAAATATTATAGTAAAATACTGGTTAGTGAAAGGCTTAGATGTTCTTATCTATTGGCTAATCAACTATTTTTTATAAAATATTCCGGAAATCCTTTCTGATTTTATGGGAAAACTTAATTAAGTAGTTTGTAGTTACTTATTATATGGTATAGGGGGCTATAAAATGGATGAAGTTATAGGTGTTGTTATAGGAATAAGAAGTGAATCGCATTTAGATATAAGTAAGCCTGTTCTTGAAATAGAGCTGGATGAACAAGATACAAAATTATTAAACTGGCATAATCAAAAAGTTCTAATTAAAAAAATTAAATAACCCTATATCATTTCTGAATATCCAAAAATTATAGATTAAATAAAAATATTAGTTCAATTTACTGACCATGAACAGAATATTAGTTTTATTTCCAAATGAAAAAATTATGGCTACACAAAATAAGCTTTACAAAAACTCATAAAATTTCTTTTGCAACTGAAAATATCGGTCTAAATTTTATCTTATTTTTTTCTTGATATAAAGTTTCTGAAAGAATTAAGCCATTTTTGGGTTTGTATTTTTCTAGAAAACTATGAAAAGATTTTGTGAGTTTTGGTTTCTTGAGATCAGATTTTATTTCAACAGGTAATATTTTCATTTGGAAATAAAACTAATAT
>JAHIPG010000108.1 GCA_018894775.1 Nanobdellota archaeon | reverse complement strand
TTTTTTTGATGACTCTTCTGTAGTCTACTTCTTCGTCACCATCAGAACTTACGTGTATTTCAGAAGGCGATAATCCTACAATAGGGTTGATATTATGCTCTGATAAGAATAAAACAATGGTGAAGTATACCTTGATTGATGAAAGTAAAAGCCTATTTGCATCAAAATATAAACTTTATCTACCAACAGAGGAACAATTAAGGAGGGAAATAAATAAAGAAAAAGGATTATTAGGAATGGAGAAGAAATTAAAGAAAAAAATAAGATGAAATGCTTAAATTGTAACAAGAAATATAAGAAGTATGCACTTTTTAACTATACAGAATCTGAAATAAAAAAATAATCATTAAACGAAGCCTACCAGAATTTTTCAATAAGGTTCTTGTCTCGCTCAAGTAATCCTCTTCCGAGCAGTCTTGCGCCATGGAAGTCAGAGCCGTATGTTAGAAGTATGTTATGCTTTTTGGCATATTTTCCGAATCTTTTGCTTTTTTGCCCGTAATTTGGCTGGAATTCGATTCCGTCTATTCCTTTGTCAAGCAGTTCTTCCAGTTCAGAAATAGTATCAACATCTTTTGATGGGTGCGCTATTACTGCTACACCATTAGCATTATGTATTTGTGATATTGCTTCATCTAGTCCAACACCTTTACTTGGGAGATTGGAGGTCATTCCTCCTTTTTTCAGGTATTTCAAGAATACTTCCATGCTATTTAGTCCGTTGTTGAACTTTCTGCATTCTTCATCCATCAGAATACTCATCCACAAATTAACTTTTCCTAGTCTTGAGTCTGGAAAATCTTTTTTCACTTTTTCAAAGGTTATTGGCATGCCGTATTCTTGCAGTTTTTTTACCTTGTTCTTGATGTTATATGCTTGACAATCTCTGGAGTATTTTAGAAAATCTTGTAATTGTTTATTTTTTATATCAAAGTTGTATCCTAGTATGTGGTATTTTTTTGTTGTTATCTCAACACCAGTTATTATTTCCAGGTCCCATTTTTTACATTCATTCTTAATCTCATTGTATCCTTTGGTGGAATCATGATCAGTAAGGGATATGGCATCCATGCCTATCATTGCACAGTCTATGGCTAATTGTTTAGGTGGACAGTTACCGTCAGAATAGGTTGAGTGTAGGTGTAGATCTACATATAGTTTCATTATTTTAATGGTGTTTTAGGGGCTTTTTATATTTTACCCAAAACCCTTAAATACTCCTGTTCTAACCTGTTTTTTATGGCAGACAAAATATCCTGGCAGTCTATTGAAGATTTGCTGAAATCTGAGAGTAAAGAGAACTTGATGTATGTTGAGGATTTTGTAACTAAGTATTCTATTGATCCAGGAATAACCTCTGTTTTTATTCTTCAACTGGGAATTCCTCCTTACAATGTTGTTGCAGGCAATGAGGTAAACCGTTTATGGGGTGAGCATGAGAGTATAATAGATTATCTGAAATGTTATGAAGGAGAAAAAGTGAAAGCAGTTCTTGCACCTTTATCTAAAAAGATATATAAAATAAAAAAGTTGAAGATTGGTCCTATGGAGTTTACTTTCAATAGTTGATGGATTGACAAATAATTCTTCTTATATCAACACTTTTAAATGATGAGTGCCTATTATAGTTATGTTCTTTTCGAAGAGGTGGTGGTTTCGTCTTAGGAATAAGAGGATGACCAAACTGTTTGTCAGTCCAGAAAATATTCCATTATTAGAAGATATTATTGCGGATGAGTCTAAGAAGGTAGAGGATTTGAAAGATATTTATGAGAACAACTGTATGTATTTTGGTCCTTATCTTTCTCATGAGGATTTGAATGATTTTTTTAAGGAAGTTAAGAAAGAGGTTGACATCTTTCTTGATGTTAAGGACATAACTTATCCGGATTGTGATTATTGTGAGGATGTTCCCTGGAAGTCTGACTTTGACCATTATAACCGTGTTTTTGAGGAGATGGGTGTTGTCAGGCGGAGGGGTAAGGCTATGGTTTTTCCTTTATCCCATGAATACACGCATCATGTCCAGAGCTTTGCAGGTCTTCCTGTTTTGAATTATCGTATCCTTAATGAGGGTCATGCTCGTGGTGTTGATAGGCATATAACTAACTTGTATGCTGAGCGTGAGGATAATAAGGCTTTTATCTATGAGAATTCTGCTTTAGTGCTTAAGGAGCTTAAGAGGGCTTATAATTTTACCTGTGATTTTAATGGCATAAAGCCTAAGAGTGAGTTCTTGAAGGATTTTGTGGATGTGAAGATTTCTGAGCATACTTTGGGTACTTCTTTATTTATGGTGTATGAGGCTTTGCATGGTAAAGAATTTTATAAGGATATTGCTGTTAAGCGTTTTCCTGATTGTTTTGTTTAGATAACTTTTTATATTCTCAATAATTTTTAGGTTTTGATGGAAGAGAAATTATTTTTCAAGAACAAGGATGATCTGGAGCTTTGCGGTGTTCTTACAGAGCCTAAAGAGAAGACGGATAACTGCATTGTTCTTTGCCACGGTATTAGTGTTGATAAGAATGAGTATGCTAATGTTTTTGGGAATCTTGCAAAGAAATTATCCAAGAAAGGTTTATCGGTTTTCCGTTTTGATTTCCGCGGTCATGGTGAGAGCGAGGGAGACTCTGTTGATATTACTGTGATGGGTGAGGAAAGGGATCTGGAGGCTGCTATTAGGTTCTTGAAAAGTAAGGGTTACAGCAGTTTTGGTATTTTGGCAGCTAGTTTTGCTGGTGGTGCCGCATCTTTTTTCGTTCCCGAACATCAGGATATTGTTAAGGCTTTGGTCTTTTGGAATCCTTCTCTTAAATATGATAAGTTTTTCGATCCAAAATTGCCTTGGCAGAAGAAGTATTTTGGAGAGCCTGCTATACAAAGGATAACTGAACAAGGTTTTACTAAGATTGGAAGCTCTGGTTTTAAGGTTGGAAAAGCTTTGTTTGATGAAGTAAGATGTCTTAAACCTTGGAAGGAATTAGAAAAGATTAAGATTCCTGTATTGTTCATCCATGGGGACAAAGATTCTTATGTTGATTATAATGATTCAGTCAAGTATTCTAAACTTCCTAAGAATAGCAGTCTTAAAACGATTAAGAATGCAGAGCATGGTTTTCATGATAA
>JAHIPG010000107.1 GCA_018894775.1 Nanobdellota archaeon | reverse complement strand
GGCATGGGATAATACAATACCTCATATTCAATCTTTTAAGGACTGATCCTCTCGGAGCATATGTGGAACTTAAAAGAGTACTGAGAGAAGAGAAAGTACGGCTTGATAGATTACCTACACCAGAAGAACAAGAATCAGAACAAATGTTCATAGACCTTCTAGAAAATATTAAAAGTCTTATGGGCAAAACCAAGCTAATCACTTTAGCAAAACCAAATTTAGAAGGATATCATATTGGTGATAGAAGCATATACTCATTATTCTTCAAACCAGCAATATCACCAGACTTCTTTTTTACAAGATTGATGGCACAGATGCCTGCAGATTCAGAACAGCTGGATATCTATCAGGTAGGCAATGCAGAAATTAACATGTTAAGGATCCCTAATGATATCAAAGTAATGTACCATCTGAATCCTCCTGAATTCAAATTATCAGAGGATAAATATGAGCTATTGGATCTGGCAAGAAATGTGGTAGCAGAACACCAGCCAAAAGAAGAAGAGTTCTTAGAACCTGAAAAGATGAGGCAGACATTCTTCAATATAGGGAAAGATCTGATAACAGAACTGGCAGAACAAAGAAACATAGATCTGAAATATGAAGAATTAGTCGAACTTACAGAAATACTAGTAAGATATACAGTAGGATTTGGGTTGATAGAAGTCCTTATAGAAGATCCAAAAATACAAGACTTAGTAGTCAATGGCCCCATAGGGGTAACACCTATATTCGTAGTCCATTCTGATCATGAAGAATGTATAACAAACATAATACCTTCAAAAACAGATGCTGAAAGTTGGGCATCAAAATTTAGAATGCTTTCTGGTCGACCACTCGACGAGGCTAACCCTGTGCTAGACACAGAACTAATTTTACCAAAGGCAAGGGCAAGGGTTGCGATTATTCAAAAACCTCTCAACCCCTTTGGACTAGGCTACGCTTTAAGGAGACATAGAGATAAGCCATGGACACTCCCATTATTCGTAAAAAACAGAATGATATCTCCATTAGGAGCAGGGCTTATGAGTTTCCTGATAGATGGAGCAAGAACATTGCTAATTGCTGGAACAAGAAGCTCAGGAAAGACATCAATGCTTGGAGCACATCTTGTAGAAATTATGAGAAAATCCAGAATTATAACAGTTGAAGATACATTAGAACTTCCAACAGAAGCATTAAGAAAATTAGGATATAACATCCAGCCAATGAAAGTAAGATCAGCCCTGACGTCTGGAGGCACAGAAGTACCAGCAGATGAAGGTATCAGAACAAGTTTGAGGATGGGAGACTCATCACTAATAGTAGGAGAAATAAGAAGTACTGAAGCATTCGCACTTTACGAAGCAATGAGGATAGGCGCATTGGCTAATGTTGTTGCGGGTACAATACATGGAGATAGCCCTTATGGTGTATACGATAGAGTTGTGAATGACCTAAAAGTCCCAGCAACAAGCTTTAAGGCAACAGATATAATAATGATATGCAACCCTCTCAAAAGTCCTGATGGCCTAAAAAAATGGAAAAGGACAATGTCAATAACAGAAGTCAGGAAACACTGGACAGAAGACCCTTTAAAGGAAGCAGGATTTGTAGACCTTATGAAATACAACTCAAAAACAGACCTGCTAGAACCAACAGACGACCTGATAAATGGTGAGAGTGAAATACTAAAAGGAATAGCAGGAAACATAAAAGAATGGGCGGGAGATTGGGATGCTGTATGGGATAATGTAACATTAAGAGCAAAGATAAAAGAAACCTTAGTAAAATATTCAGAGAAAACAAAAGATCCAGAGATGCTGGAAGCACCATTTGTCATAAACTCTAACGATCAGTTCCATAGGGCATTAGCAGCTGTAAAAGAGGAAGTTGGTGCAATGGATAGCAAACAAATATTTTTTGAATGGGATGAGTGGGTAAAGAAAAAAATAAGAGATAGAAAAGGTTTTTGAAATGAAAAAATGTAAAGATGCTTATGGCCAAGAGGTATGGGCATTCTTCCAAGATAAAGAGTCGTACGAAATTGTTGAAAGAAATGATGGTTTCATTGATTTATCAGAAGGTGCACCAGCTTACTTTGCAGAATACAAAGATTGGCCGAAAATTCAAAAACAAGGAATTAAATTTGCTAAGGGCAAGATTCTGGATATTGGCTCTGGAGCTGGGCGTATTACACTTTATCTTCAAAAGAAAGGATTTGATGTTGTCGCAATAGATAACTCTCCTTTAGCTATTAAAGTTTGTAAAAAGCGTGGTGTGAAAAACGCCAAAGTCCTGTCTATTGAAAAGATAGGAACATTCAAACCAGATACATTTGATACTGTAATCATGTTGGGTAACAACTTTGGATTATTTGGAAGTTTCAAAAAAGCAAAATCATTATTGAAGGAGTTTTATAGAATAACTTCTCCAAATGCTACAATAATTGCAGAAAGTAATGACCCTTATAAAACGGATAATCCTATACACTTAGGATATCATAAATTTAATAAAAAAAGAGGCAGAATGCCTGGACAATTAAGAATCAGGATAAGATTCGAAAAATGTGTGGGAAGATGGTTTGATTATCTTCTAGTTTCCAAAACTGAAATGAAAAAAATACTGGAAGGAACAGGTTGGAAAATAAAGAAATTTATCAATTCGAAAAAATCATCTTATATTGCAATTATAAAAAAGAAAAGGTTTTTGAAAAAGAGGTAATAGATAGTGAGAAGAGGAACAACTGATGTAAAAGATATACTGAAAAGTTATGGTAGGAAATTCTCTAGCCAGATAGAAGGTTATGATACTATGACTCCTACTGATGAGGCTTTTTCTCGAGAATATGAAACATTCAGAAATGAAGCTATGGGTACAGGTGTAACAGTATATGAAAGATTAGCACAGTGGGCAGGGAATCTTATCAAGGTACAGGTAAAACCCCAAGATAGAGAAGAAGTTCAGGCTGCTATAAACACAGCACACATAAATGTAACCCCTGATGACGCAGCAAGTTTAGGAGCTATAACAACAATAATTATGATATTATTAGGAGTATTAACATCTGTAATATATTTCTTAGTAACAGGAAAAATAACTATGTCTATAATCTTCTTAAGTCTAATATTTTTGCTTGTCGGTTTTGTGATATCCAAACCATTATCAAAATGGCCTTTACAAATAGCATCAAAATGGAGGCTGCGTGCAGGAAATCAGATGGTATTGTGTATACTATATATAGTGATGTACATGAGGCACACATCTAATCTTGAGCATGCTATAAAATTCGCAGGAGAGCATATAGGAAATCCTCTTGCATTAGACCTGAGAAAGGTCTTTTGGAATGTAGAGATAGGCAAATTCTCAACTATAAAAGAAAGTCTTGATAATTACTTAGAGAAATGGAGAAAATGGAATCTAGAATTCCTTGAATCTATCCACCTTATAGAGTCAAGCCTTTTCGAACCAAATGAAGAGAAAAGAATCGAAAGATTAGAGAAAGCATTGCAAGTGATGATAGAAGGAACATATGAAAGGATGCTTCACTTTGCC
>JAHIPG010000009.1 GCA_018894775.1 Nanobdellota archaeon | reverse complement strand
CAGAGGTTAGATTCATAGGCTCACCAGTGGACTTCATTGTTTTCAAAGGCATTGGCACAAAAGAACCTGAGGAAATAATATTTGTTGAAGTAAAAACAGGGAAAAGTGAGCTTTCAGAGAATGAAAGAAAAATAAAGGAAATTGTGGAAAACAAAAAGGTTAGATGGGAGATGTATCGGCCATGGTGAGAATATGGAAAAATGTTTATGAGGCGTTTGAGAGGGTGCTTGGATAACAATTTTCATTTTTCTTCTTCCTGAAATGGTTAGCCAGTTTATTGTTCGGAGCAAGGTACATTTTCATCATCTCAACATACTTTCTTTACCACAGGAAGGACACTTAGCTTTGAAAGGTTTTTTGGTTGGAGTGATATGAAATGTTTTTTGGCAGTGAGGACATATGACCATCATTGGAGTAATAGGTTGTTGATATATCTGTTGCTCTGTTATTATTCTCCCAGCCCTTTGTTTCCTAACACAAAATACCAACAGTATAGCAGTTGCTATACAAAGAGCTACTATAAAACCGTCTAACACTATTCCAGCATACACCTCAGATTTAAACTGAGGATACTTCTCATAAAAAGAGGATTGTAGTTTAGCAAAAGAAGTTACAATACCTATACCTTCAAAAACTGCCAGAATTATAGAAAGTATCAGCCCACCAATCATCGCCCAACCCTTATTTTTTAGTATACCCCAAGCAAAAAACAGTAACAAAGAACCGAGTATCAGAGGAATCACAGCATAAAGTAAATACAAAGTCCTAAACTCAACTGATAAGGACCTTGCAGCCATTACTATACAACTAAAACCACCGATATAAGAGAAAACACCCAGAACACCTAACAAAATCCCTGCAATTTTTTTCATTGTTTCAGTTTTCATCATCTTATCACCTTCCTCCTTTTACGAGATTTCATGTAAAAAACTATCAAAGCATAAAAGGTAATAAGAAACATCCACAAAACAAGAATTCCAAAGGCTATTACACCATAATTCCCTACACCATATGCTTTGATAACACTCAGACCTTCAAACCCAATAGCAAGTAATAAAGATACTACAGCTATATTAAACATATACCTTTTTTCTTTATATATACACCAAGCAGAAAAGAAGAGAAGGCATCCCATAACAAAAATACTCAAAGACATTATAGCCCCTTCTAAATAATTGGAAATGTATGACATTGAATTTACAAGGATATTGATAAACATCAAAAACCCTGTAAAAACCAAAAGACCACACATAATATTTTTCCGCATTTGGCCATATACTATTTGCTCTTCAGCCTTCACTTCCTCTAACCCCCCTTCTAAATAATCATAAATTCTTATTTCCTTTTTAATCAAATAAAAACCTAAGCCAACAAAAGAGATACCACCTAAACCTAAAAACACAAAAAGGACTGCGACAAAATCTGAAAATGATCTGCCCCACATAAGCACAAAAAAACTGACAAGTATAATTATTGCACCAAATCCAAGAAAAATACTCCCACCCTTACCAATTCTGGCAGCATGTTTTCTTAACCTAACATTATCATCCTGCTTCATACACCCACCTTACCTGATTTTCTCTTTAAGTTCTTTATCTTCTCAGGATCAACATACCAATACAATGTCTTTTTTGAGAATAAGCCCTTTGTTTCTATTTTTACAAGTTTGGGTTTAAGAAACTGCTTAAGAATGTCCATCTCTTTTTGAGTAATACCGATTTCATACTCCATGCAAGCATCCTTACTTTTACTTAATATATAAACGTGCCCGAAATTTGCATATTTTACATACTGAGATATTATGCATATTTCACCTAACGGTAACTCAAAATACTCTTTCGTTCCACTTTTCCTTAGATTTCTTTGTTTTAGGACATTAGCAACTTCTGATGCCATACCAAAAGCACTCATCATCTCATGTCTGACATATCTTTTTGGGGTACGGACAAATACAATACGCACGTTAGTAATATAAAGTGTTCCTTTCCCGGCAGAATCATCTAAGAGATACATAAAACCATGATCCTTCCATTTATCTTTCACCCAACCAGAAAAATCATCTCTATGATACAACACATCTTCATTCGGCAACAATTTAATATCTCCAGTGGATGTTAATACAGATCTTAAACCATATCTATCAACCATAAACCCATCTGAAGTTACATATCCCACATACATTTTATCTCACCCCACAAATATCTGCGGGTTAGATGTCATGTAGCAGTTCCTCCAAGAAAGATAATCTTTAAAATCTTCATACGCCAACTTTCTGTATTCGGCCATCTGTTCACTAGTAGGAATATTAAGCAAATTACCCAAATTTATAATCAAAGCAGTACCAAGAGATACTACAGGAACATCTGATTTAAACAACCAGTTACCAAGCATCATCCCACCAAGCCAAGCAAACTCTGCTACAATACCATAAGGCAATGCACATATACCACCATCAACAGCAGAGCCGAAAGCAAGCTCAACCTCAGACCTATATCTCATTTCACCCACATACGTACTTCTATCAATTGTAAATGCTATCTGAAGATGCCTACCACATTCAACCCAACCAATTACAACAGAGGCAACTGAAGCATATGGAATACCCACAACTTTACCACCAACCATCCCGGTCTTGATTGCCACCTTTTCTCCAACACATATTCCATAATACACACCAATCCCAGTCTCAACAGCAATCAATGTAAGTTGGATAGTCTTTGTAGTATCATCATAATCACCAGTCCAAACCTCCCAACCCTGCCAAACACCAACACCAATAACCATAACAGCCGCACCAGCTTTAACCCATTTTACCGCAGCCTGCATCTGTTCTGTATTACCAGCAAGAATCCTTGATTCTTCTGGGGTAAGAACCTTTTCATTTGTAATAGTAAGATACTCAACACACTGCCCGCCTTCATAGCATGAGGCTTGAACCATGTTTGTTTTCTTAGTTAAAACAGGTAACGTCTTTGTAAGATCAATATATTCTGCTGTCTTCATTCCTACAACGGTATAACCCCTATCTCTAACAAACAAACCATAACCAGAAACACCACCCAAATCTATTCTTTCAACACCAGAAACTTTCAAAAAAGAATAGCCCAAATAAATCCGTGCATCAAAGACTATATTTGGAATCAATTTTAATGCCTCAAGACCTGCTACTGAGAAATCTGTCCAAACATTAAACCAACTATCTGAAACACTGTAGGGAATGTCTATTATATCATTAGAATTTTTAGAAAGAACCAAAACCGCATCAACAGGTGTGTTACTGCTATCATTACCAGTACCTGCGACTGTTTTAAACTCATTTTGAAGAACACTATCAGAATAATAATCAGACCAAGACCCATTAATCACAAAGATTGTGTAGCCACCAAAAACATAAGTACCACTGCCAGTAATATTATTCATGTTTTCATTTACAACAATAGATATGCTATCAAAATCAACAGAGGGTTTAATATACAGAATATGAGGAATACCAAATCCGACCAAATGAGTAAAAGATGCAAACTTAATATGATCTGCATTCAGTGGTGCTACAAGAGGATATTCACTCCCATTAACACTCAACCACATAGGTGTAATCTGAAACACCCTATCCTCCACCTGAGAAAGAGGAGCATAATCTAATGGGACCATAATATCCACCTGATACCCATTAGGACCCACTGGTGTGCCCTTATAAACATTGGAGTAGATAGATTTACCAGTATAATCAACAATGTACAAATTGTCAGAACTAACATTCTCAAACATTGTTACCCTAAAACCTGGGAGTAAATACCTGTTATCACGGATAAATGAAAAATCATGTTCAGAGTCAATAGAGAACTGAATCCTCAGTGTTTGCTCAACATCTGGTTGCAAAGATGCTTTAAACATGGTGTAATAATATTTATCACCCAGATTTGGCGGTCTAACAACAATATTATCCACTATAGGATACTTCTTACTGCTACTGGTATAAATAGGATTATGTGCTTTTATCCTTAGTTCATGCACACCAACATCAAGGTTAAAATCAAAACTCAAAGCAGTATAGGTACTGTATACAGTTGAAATAGATAATGTTTGTGAGATGTTATTATCTATAAGTAGTGTGAGTTTTGCACCTGATGTCTGAT
>JAHIPG010000106.1 GCA_018894775.1 Nanobdellota archaeon | reverse complement strand
GAAACTGGGTACAAAACCCGATTTCTTTTTGCTCTTCTCCACAATCCACTATGAAAAGTATGGTGGCTTCAAGGAATTCCTTGCAGGAGTCTGGGAGATTCTACCGAAGGGAACGCCTTTGATTGGCGGGACTGTTGCAGGATTTATCAACCCTGAAGGCTGCTTCACCAGAGGGGCTAGTGCAATGGCTGTTTCCTACCCAAATATGGATGTGGCTGTGGGTATTGGAAGGAATACAAAGAGGGTACCAAATATGGCGGGAAAAGATTGTGCAGATATGATTGTGAAGAATATTAAAAAAACTAAGTTTGAAAATACATGCATAATAGATATAATATCTGGTCCGTCGGTACCCACAATTCCCATTATAGGTAGCAAGCGGGTGATAAGATCCAAACTACTTGGAAAGTTCCTAAAAGAGGGATTGCTCTTTTCATCTTTAATTCTACAAAGAGGTTTTGGTAGGGAAGAGGAGATATTAACATCTTTTGGGAAACGATTATGTGATTATCCAATTATTGGTTTTTCGACATCGGATGATAATAATCTAAGAACTAACTACTCTTTTTTAGATAATAGAGTATTAAAGAATTGCATGCTTGCTCTATCCATAAGCACAGATATAAAATTTGATATACGTGGAGGGCATGGTTTTTCTCCACGCTCAGATATTTCAAAAATAACAAAAAATGACTTGTGGGGATATATGATCAAAGAAATGGATAAGATGCCTGCATTAAAAAAGTTTCTTGAGATGTCTGGTTGGACTCCTGAAACAGTCGACGATGAACAGTTCTATAGAAGATCTTTTTTTTATCCTATTGGCTTTAACGATGAAATGGGCGAGCTTCATCCGGCCACTATTGGAGCCATATGGGGGGAAAATTTAGTATGTGGTTGCAGTATAATTGGGGATGATGTTGTGTTACTATCAGCATCGGGGAGAAGTATGATTGACGTAGTTCAGGATTTGGTAGGGGCAATACCTATAAATCCCCTAATGGGTTTATTTTTCTCTTGTGCTATACGATTAGAGGCTCTTGGTTGTAAAATATATCATTCACATGCCATCCTGAATAATTTTTTTAAGGATACTCCTTACTTGCTTGTTTTTGGATTTGGTGAAAACAGAGCAATTCCACCAACTGGACCAACAAATTTTAATGTCACTATCCAATCATTTGTTTTGGGCAGGTGATACCTTGAATTTTAATGTAACAGATTACCGGAAGAGTTTAGATAAAACTTTAATAGAGTTATCCCAACGTTCCATTTTCTACAAACGTAAAGAATTTGAGTATATACGTGACCCAAATGAATGGATTTACAGATATAGAATAAATAAAGATCATGTGATAAAAGTAGCATTGGATGGAAGGAAAGTTATTGCGTCTTTGGGAGTAGTCCAGAGACGTTGTATAATTGATAAGAAAATGGTAAAAGTTGGTTGTTTTGTGGACAATGATATTTTACCCGAATATTTGGATCACTATGAAGATGTGTTTTCTGAGTTATTTATTGAAGTTGAAAAAGAGATGGATAAAGAGGGTATGGTTGCTATCTGTGGATGGGATTTTCTTAAAAAAGCAAAGAAACATAAAAACTTTTTTAGAGACATGGGATTTAATTGGGTGGAAGGTGTTAATTGGTATCCTGGGGGTTCTGACCTAGAAGGTGTTTACCCTAAATCAGCAAATCATAGAATTAAATGGTATTGGAAAGTAGGGATAAGTCTATTGAAATATCAACACAGATTGAAGGAGTTTTTTATTCCGAAGTTATCTAGCGATGTAAATTTAAGGGATATGATTAAAGATGATATCCCAGCCATATGTAATCTGTTAAATGGAGATGGTGACAAAGAGTTTGAATCGACATATGAATTGAGGGAGTATGAGTCCATAATAAGAGAGAATAATATGCATGGGATCGTTGCTGAGAAAAATTCCAAGATTATTGGTGTTTTAACCTATATTACGTCTGCATGGAGTGGCTGGATGTTCAGCAAACCATATTATAGTAAGAAATGGAGTATTTTTTATTCTTACACTCCAGACGAATTCGTAGTTAGTAAAGAGTATCAAGATACATCATTGCCTGCAAATATGCTTTTAATGCTTATGAAAACAAAGGATCCAGAAAGGAAGCTAGTTAACGATAACAATTATAATTTTATGGTTGATGTCTTCGATAGAAGGATTAAATGGCGACGAGATGCTCTCCTAAAGCTTGGTTGCACCGATCCTGAATTTGACTATGGTGTTATCCTCGCTAAATCCCTTAGAGACGACATAGAATTAGATACTAACAAAATATGGCATCTTCCAGCCAGGTATATAGTAGCGCCAGTCCCTTCTAGCGCATACTTTCAAAAACAAGGTCAATAACATGCTTGACTTTTTCATCTGAGTTCTGGTTTATATTGTGTTTGCAGTAGGAACATCCAGTAACAATAGTTGTGCCTTTTGCCTTCTGGTTGAGTAATTTCTGTGTTACTTTCCTTGAAACTGCTGGAAAATACTGCTTTAGTGTGCCCCCGCCACCACAGCAAGGAGCATCTTCCATGTTATTTTCAATATCGAATATTTTGAGATTCTTTATCGATTCTAAAACCTTTCTTGGTCCGTCATAGATTTGATTGTATCTTCCAAGTTTGCATGAATCTATGTATGTAACCAAGTCGTCTTTCTCAAGATTTAGTTTCTTTATTTTATCTAGGAGTAACTCCGTTATATGGATAATGTCTCTTCCATGGTCATTCTTAAGTGAATTGTAGCAACCGGCACAAAGCGTTACTATTCTCTTATCCCCTCCTTTGTATCTAGATTCAAACATTTCCGAAATTTCCTTTTTTGAGAAACCAAAATTCTTAAGTGCCGAATAGCAACAAGAATTTGATATGGAATAGGAAATATTTAATTTATCGAGAATTTTCTTTGTTTTATTAAGAAGTTCTTTATCCTCATTGAGAATTATACAGCCAGGGAATAGGACGATATCTGAATTCTTCTTTATATGCCCTTCTACTTTCTCAACACCAAAGGGATTGCCCTTCTCCACAAAATTACTTATTAATTTACGCGGATATCCCGTCTTAACCACATATTCATGCTCGTTCTTCTTCAGCTCTGATTCTCTGACTAGATTTCTGAACTCATTAAGAATTTTCAGGGTGTCGATGCCATAAGGGCATGATTCAACACATTTTTTACAGGAAGTGCACCGATTCAGGGTTATCATTATGTCTTTCGGGTCGACTCTGCCATTAAGAGCCTCGTTGATTAGTTCTAGTTTTGCTCTTGGCGAATCAAACTCCATCTTGCTCACTTCATAGACTGAACAGGTTTCCCTACAGAAATTACATCTTGTATTGAGACATAAGTTCAAAGCTTTAGTTGACTCATCTGAAAGTTTCAAGATTATCACCTATCTTCCCAGGATTGAGTATATTGTTGGGATCCATTGCCTTCTTTATCTTGATCATTGCCTGAATATGCTCTTTCGTTAGTTCATCTTCGAGGTGAGGGAGTAGCCTAATTCCAACCCCATGAGCGAAGGAAAGGGAGCCATCAGTCAATAGGACAAATTTCTTTAAATCATTGAAGAATTTAGTATGTATTTTGGCTTCGCTAATAGGCACTATTAAATCAATACCCAAAGTAGAGAGTGAAGAATAAAGGTCTAGGTCAAGCAGCTGAATTTCTTTGTATTTCCCAACTAGTTCGTGTATTTTATCTTTTATCTTATTTACTTTTGTTGATGGCACAGATATATCGATACTCATACTGCAATGATTTTGAGATAAGGATATGTGAGGAACCATATTCTGAAAAATTTCCTGATATGAAGTAAACCTTTTTTCATAGAAAGTTTTATCCTCAAACTTCAGACCACTAGCGGATTCTGCTATTTTACTTACAATTTTTGTTCTTGCTCTAACGCTGTCTTTGTCGCCTTCAAATCCAACGGTTAGTACTGATAAACAGCCTTTCTTTTTTATAGTATTCTCCAAGCACTTTATCAGATTTTTTGTGATTGGTGCTTTTGATAGAACCTTATCAAGAACAGACCCATAAATGCTTTTGTCAATGTATCTGGAGTGTAGATAATGAGATAGAAAATCAGATTTCATGTATTTCTTCAGAAATTCAATTCCAGAGTCGGCATATCTCAGAAAACTCAATTCCACTAGGTCAAAGAACTCAGG
>JAHIPG010000105.1 GCA_018894775.1 Nanobdellota archaeon | reverse complement strand
TTAAATACTTTGCTAAGGTTTTTGTAAATATCACATCCTATATTAATTGAAATTAACTAAAAGCTTATTTTTAAGAAGAGGAGATACTTTCAGGTTAAAGGTTATTTTGAATCACGTCCTTCTGATTTTGATTTTAAAGGCAAATAAATTTGATTAAGAAATATTTATATAACTGTAACTCTTTTTTACTGGCAATAAGAGATAAGATAATTGTGAAAAAAAGAGGTTAATATGAAAGTATCAATTGTAGGTCTTAACAGAGCATATTTTGAGAGAGAAATCAAAAAATCAGATAGTCTCACTTTTTCTAAGGATGACCCTGATGTGGTTATTGCTTTTGGTGGTGATGGTACTCTTCTTTATGGTGAGACTAAATATCCTGGTGTTCCAAAGTTATTTGTGAGGCATTCTAGTAAGTGCAAGAAATGCAGCAACCATAATTATAAGAAAGTAATTGATTCATTAGTTAATGATGATTTTAAGATCAAAGAGTTTGTTAAAATCAAAGCTTCTGTTAGAGGAAATGAGCTTGTTGGTCTGAATGATGTGAATATACATTATAAACCTCCTTGTGCTATAAGGCTTAATATTGACGTTGATAAAAAAAATATCGCAAAAGAAATTATTAGCGATGGTATTGTTGTTTCTACATCTTATGGTTCTTCAGGTTACTTTTACTCTATAACAAGAAAGACATTCAGTAAAGGTTTGGGTATAGCTTTCAATAATCCTGTTAAGCCTATGGACTATAAGATAATTCCTGAGACTTCTGTGATAAATGTGGAGGTTGTTCGTGGTCCAGGAGTGATGTGTGTGGACTGTAATCCAAAGGTTATCGCTCTAAAAGATGGAGATATTATCAAGATACAGAAGAGCAGTCATGTTGCTAGAATATTAATGCTAAAAGGAAAAAGGATGGTGAAAATATGATAAAATACGATGAGTTTGGTCCGGAAAAAATTTTAGAAGTTTATGATCCAAAAGTAGGTATGCATGGTTTTGTCATAGTGGACAATACCGCTTTTGGTCCTGGTAAGGGAGGCATTAGGATGACTCCTAGTGTGGATAAGGAGGAGGTTTTTAGATTAGCGAGGACTATGACCTGGAAGAATGCTTTGGCTGAGCTTCCTTTTGGAGGTGCTAAGAGTGGGATAATTGCTGCCCCTAAGACTTTTGATTTGAAGAAGAAAAAGGCCATAGTTGAATCCTTTTCAAGAGCTTTGAAGATAGTGGCTCCGGATATGTATGTTTCTGCTCCTGATATGAATATGGGTGAGAGGGAGATGGAGTGGTTTGCTAAGGCTAACGGTTCTATGAAGTCATGTACTGGCAAGCCGAAGAAGTTGGGGGGGATACCTCATGAATTGGGTTCAACAGGCTTTGGTGTTTATCATTCTGCTTTAGTTGCTATTAAGCATATGGGTTTGAAGCCTTCTGATGTTACCTTTGCTGTTGAGGGTTTTGGTAATGTTGGCACTTTTGCGGCAAAGTTTTTGACAGAAAAAGGAGCTAAACTTGTTGCAACTTCAGACTCTAAAGGTATGATATATGATCTTAAAGATGGATTAGATTTTAAAAAACTTGCAAAGGTTAAGGAAGAAACAAGGTCTGTTGTTAATTATTCTGGTGGCAAAAAAGGAGATTGCGGGGATATTTTAAGTGTTCCTGCTGACGTCCTTATCACTGCAGCAGTTCCTGATTTAGTAACAAAAGATAACATGGATAAGATTAAGGCAAAGCTTATCGTAGAGGGTTCAAATATTCCTATGACTGTTGAGATTGAAAAGGTTCTTCATAAGAAAGGGATTTTGATAGTTCCTGACTTTGTAGCTAATGCTGGAGGAGTAATATCTTCTTATGTTGAATATATCAACGGAACACCAGAGAAGATGTTCAAGCTTGTCGAAGAAAAGATTACTAAGAATACAGATATAGTTCTGAAAGAAGCTAAGAAGAGAAATATAATGGTGAGAGAGGCTGCTATGAAAATAGCGCAAGATAGAGTTAGGAAGAAGATGAAGTAAAAAGGTTTAAATAAAATCTTTTACTAATTAAACTGGTAAAAAGATGGCGAGAACTCATAGGGTAGTTGAGCTTAAAGGTAAGAAGGTAATCCTATTAGGTAATGAAGCAGTTGTACGTGGAGCTTTAGAGGCGGGAGTAGGGTTTGCCAGCGCTTATCCTGGAACACCATCGTCCGAGATCCCTGATACATTTCATGCTATTCATGAGAATCTTAAACAGCTTGGCAGCTATTTTGAATACAGCACTAATGAGAAGTGTGCTATGGAGGCTGCTGCAGGAGCTGCTTTCTCTGGTGTAAGGTCTATTGTAAGTATGAAGCATTTTGGTGTTAATGTTGCTAGTGACTCTACATATCCTTTAGCATTTTATGGTGTTAAAGGTGGAATGGTTATTGTTACTGCTGATGATCCTGGTTGCTGGTCTTCAGGCCAGTCAGAGCAGGATAGCAGGTGGTTTGCAAGAATTGGTCATATGCCTATGCTTGAGCCTTCAGATCCACAGGAATGTAAGGATTTTACAAAGTTAGCATTTGATATTTCTGAAAATTTGGGTGTCCCTGTTTTTATCAGGCTTACAACAAGGGTAAGCCATGTTTCTGGAATTGTAAATTTAGATAAAATTCCAAAACCTAAGGCTAAAGGAAGGTTCACACCAGATACTAAATGGCAGACTTTGCCGCCACTTCTTTTGAAGAGGCATATTGAACTGCATGGGTTGATGAAGAAGTTACAGGCTCTTGCTGAGAAAGATAAAAAATTGAATTACGTTTCTAATAAGGATGCTAAAAGTGATTTTGGTATAATTGCTAACGGTGTTACTTATCATTATGTGATGGAGGCTTTGAAAAATTTTAATCTTAAGATTCCTGTTCTGAAGCTTGGACTTGCGTGGCCGTTACCTGAACAAACTATCAATTCTTTCATAAAAGGTTTGAAGAAAGTCTTTATAGTGGAGGAATTAGAACCTATTCTTGAATCAGATGTTAAGAGATTGGCTAAAGATGTTAATCCAAAACTTAATGTTTTAGGAAAGGATTTGCTTTGTTATAGTGGGGAGTATAGGACAGATCTCATAGAGAAAGGTCTTGGTGTTATTCTTAAGAAAAAAGTGCCTAGAAAACCTAGCTGTCTTTGTGAAGATACGTTGGGAAAGATTGCTATTAAGCGTCCTGCTACTTTTTGTCCGGGATGCCCTCATCGTTCAACTTTTTATGCTGTTAAGCAGGAAAGTCCTAAAGATGCTGTATTCGGTGGGGATGTTGGCTGTTATGTTATTGGTATTTTCAAACCTTTTGAGATGCAGGATTGGCTTATATCTATGGGTGCTGGTCCAGGTATATCTCATGGTATAGCAAAAGTTTCTGATCAGAAAGTTATTGCATTTGTAGGGGATAGTACATTTTTCCATGGTGCTATGCCTCAATTAGTTAACATTGTTTTCAATAAGTCAAATCCTATGGTTGTTGCTTTAGATAATCGTATTACAGCTATGACCGGTCATCAACCTAATCCTAGTACTGGAATTACAGGTATGGGTGAACAGGTCGATCCTTTAAAGATTGAGAACATTGCTACAGCTTTTGGTATGAAAGATGTTGCTGTTGTAAACTCATTCAACTTAGCACAGGTTAGAACCAAAGTGAAGGAGTATATGGTTAAGGATACATCTACATTTATTGTTTCAAGAGGGGATTGCAGGCTTAGATACATGAGGCTGATGAGGCATAAGGGTGTGAAAGTTCCTGTATTTGAGATTGATAAGAATAAATGTACTAAATGTGGTGAATGCTTGTACAACTTCGGGTGTCCTGCGATACATAGAGAGGAACCTAATGGTGATTTTTATATTGACCCTGATTTTTGTTGGGGCTGCAGCGTTTGCGGTCAATTATGTCCTGAAAAGGCTATGAGAGTTAAGCAAGATAAAAAATGAAAAAATTAGATAAGTTTGACATGGTAATCTGTGGTGTAGGTGGGCAGGGAGTTTTGACAGTTGCTGGAATAGTTGCTAGAGCCGCTTTGGTAGAAGGTTATAATATCAAGGCTGCAGAGTTGCACGGTTTAGCTATGCGTTTTGGAGCGTTGGAAACTCATCTTAGGTTTGGTAATAATATTCATTCTCCTTTGATAAAGAGTGGTGAGGCAGATTTGATTATATCATTAGAGCCTGTTGAGGCTGTAAGGGCAAGCCGTTACTCAAATAATGATACTAATTATGTTTTTGACCAGAAAGAGTTTATCCCAAATGTGGTCCATAGGGAGAAGAAGAAATATCCTGGTGTGAAAGAAGTTGTAAAAACTTTGAAAGAATTCTCTCCTAAGGGGAAAGTTTTTGATATTCCTGCTTCAGATCTTGCCAGAAAGGAATTTGGTAATGTTGTTGCGGCAAATATTGTCCTGTTGGGTAAGGCTGTTGGTGAAGGATTGTTGCCTTTGAAGAAACAGTCTATCTTTAAGGCTATGGAGCAGGTTTTGCCTTCTAAGTTCTTAGAGCCTAATAAGAAGATATTTGAAGTTGGATTTAAGCTGAAATAACTTTTTCTTTTATCCTAACAGCCATCCAAAAGTTTGATCAACTGATAGGTTTCCTGATCCTAATAAGAATAAGGTCAATAATCCTGCAATTAGAAGCATATAATATTCATAGCTTTCTTTTATCCTTTGTTTTTCTAAGAAGACCGCTACTACCATAATTATCAATAATAAAGCTGCAACTATTCTTGTAGTAAATCCAAAGAGTAACATGATTCCGCCAAAAAATTCTGTTATAGCAATTAATATTGCTGATACTTTTGGTAAAGGAATCTTTTTTCTTAGAAAAATAGTTGCTGTTCTTTCTGGATCTTTTAGTTTTGGGAATCCATGGATTATGTAGATTAAACCTAAAACTATCCTTAAAGGAATTGCTCCCAATAGTATCAGAATTTCTGTATTCATTCTTATTTTTTATAGGTGTTTTTTATATTTAAATCCTACCATATGGTACAATAATTGTGCTGCACCCCTTTCTGTTAGAG
>JAHIPG010000008.1 GCA_018894775.1 Nanobdellota archaeon | reverse complement strand
ATCCACCCTCCTAACACTAATACCAGCCACCTTACGAGCCTGATATGACGATTTCCCATCATTTTTCATACGAATTATCTCCAAAACCTTTGACCTAGTCAATTTCATAACTAAACTTAAGTCGTCGTTAAGAAATACTTTGGGGATAACACATAACAATACCTTTTCATAAATTTTAAATAAGGAAATTATACACTATTATTTATGAAGTATGAAATAGCAAAAAGATTAGTTGACAAGTATAACAACCAATGGAGATTCTACCATGTCCATAAACACAGCATGAGAGTCATGCACTTTGCTTCTTTAATCTGTGATGAACTAAACATTAAAGGCTGGGAAAAAAAGAAGATAGAGATAGCAGCAAAATATCATGATATCGGAAAGCTAAGCTACACAAAAGGAATGCTCTCAGAAAAAAGAAAATTTACCCAAAATGAGATAAAGCTAGCCAAAAAACATGCCGAATTTGGGTACAAAATAATTAAAGCGTTCCATAAGAACGAATCAATAGCTGAAATTGTAAAATACCACCATGAAAAGCTAGATGGATCAGGTTATCCTGATGGTCTGACAGATAAAGATATATCTTTAAGTGTAAAAATAATAACAGTATGTGATGCTTACGATGCAATGTTCAGACACTATAGCAAAAAGACAAAAGAAGAGGCCTTTAAAGAACTGAAAAAGAACAGCGGAACACAGTTTGATAAAGATGTAGTTGATGCCTTGTTACGGATGGAGGATGAAATATGAAAATTGTAAATGAAAAAGATGTTAAATCTATAGAAGATCTTTGCGGACCATTAAAAGAGTTGTATATGTCAGAAAATATAAGTTTAGCTACGGTAATAGTTAAAGCAGGAAAGGAAGCGCACTTACATAAACATCCTGAGTTAGAAGAAGTATATTATATAATGTCGGGCAAAGGACAGATGGAAGTCGATGGCAAAATATACGGCATAAAGCCTGGAGATACTTACGCAATAGAACCTATAGATTCTCCTCATAAAGCAATGAATCCTTATGATGAGGACCTAAAGATAATGGTTATATGTAATCCTAAGTTTGACATAAATTTGTTAGAAGATTTAGAAGGTTAAGGCAACCACAACTTTGGATTCTTAAGCTTCTTAGGAAGATATTTATCTATCACAAAGTTAAGACCATGCTTAGCAAGCGCTTGCTGCTCAGCCCTTGTACCCATCTTAAGCTGAGCCTCAATAGCCTTTCTCCACTCCTTATGAGTATGTACAAAAGGATCGTTCTTAACAGCATCTTTTCCCCTCTTGATATCAACATCCTTCAACGGATGAGTTGGCAGCTTATAGTCCACAATATCTTGAGGAGTAATGCCAATGAAACTGGCTTTTGGCACACAGAAAAATTCGTTGATATGCGCAGCGTTACCAGAACCAACTTTTAGAGTCCGGTAAATATTCATATAACCATAAAAGTCACCGTCAGTAAATACGTAAACAGGAAGATTCTTCTCATCAGACAACTTCCTGATAAATCTACGACAGGCTCTTGAAGGAACTCCACCCATAGAAACAATAATACATTTAGATTTCCTCCAATAATTATGCCTGTTCAATCTCTCAAACATACCTTTCGTCTCAATCGCCAAGATAAACTTAGCATTTGTCTCAAATTTCAGATGCTCAACAGATGTAGGAATAGAATAAGCACCAGAACCAAACTTAGTACAATCAATCTTCACAACTTTCTTGGTATCAGGATTTTTGTCAATGACAACCAGCTGACCAGCAACGTCACCACCATGCTCATCAGCAGTAAATCCTAATTGTTCCCTATTAACCATGAACATTCCTTCAATATCATCCATCACAGTATCAGACTCAGGCTGCTCATTGAAACGAGCATCTCCCCAGTTCTTAGAAACATAATATACTTCCCTCTTCGTAGCCATATCATCAGACTTCAAAATATCCTTAGATATAGACATCATTTTCAAAGTCTGAGCAAAAGTCTTGACAGTATTAACACTCAATGTTCTTATCTTCTCTTTTCCCAACAGCTCAAAGAAACCATGCTTAGGATCATACTTAACATTAGACAAAGCCCTCAAAGGAAACTTCATAGAAGGCTGCTTCTTCTTCAAAATCTTCTTATATACATCCTCTGCAATATTCTTTATCTTCTGATCAACCTTCATTCTCTATGCTTCTCCAATATCTTCTTCAGATTAACCTCAACCTTCTGCTCCTCAGTCTGCTTAAGGTTCAATATCTCTTTCAAAGCAATACCTACATGAGGCAAGTATTTTTCAATATATGATTTTTTCTTCTCCTCATGCTCAGCATGTTTTCTTTTCCTTATATGGATGCTAAGCTGCCTTCCAGCTTCCTGCAATGCTAATTTCATCTCTTTAATGATTTGGGGATAATGGGCAATAGCTTCCTTAGATTCTGATGTGAATGGAACCCAGACAGAAGCGATGTTAACCATGATAATCAAAGGACCTGTAGGTAAAGCACCTTTACTCTGACTCAAACTATAATTTCTCCAATTAGTACCAAGTATAGCTTTAAAAACAGCACCAGAACTCTGTTGATACAATAAAGGAACACGATTAGCAAACCTAATCACTCTTGAGATATGATCAGAAGGGATATCACCACCATAAGCAAGACCAACTTCAATCTGGAAAGGATTCCCACGATAAACAGCTGGTGGCCTGGTAACAGCAATGTAAAAATCAGCATCTATCTCCTTCTTCAAACCTTTCTCGATAAGATCCTTACCTATTGGAACTAAACAATTAGTAGGAGGAGCCATAATTTTGGTAATATTAATAGCCTTGAAAAGATTGTCAGCCTCTTGGGTTGCAATCCTTGATGGACGGGATTTCTCATAAACACCAGCCTTATCACAAATCTCTTTTGCAATCTTAGGACTGACACGAGAAAAATCCTTCTTCAGGAAAGCCTGTAAATTCTTTGCCTTAGTAGACTTAAGCATCTTCATTAGAATACCTAACTCCACACCATAAGGATGGGGCTTGATAGATTTAGCCTCAGCAGGCATCTCTTCTGTGACTCTTGGAAAGTTTGTCTTTTTCTTTTCAGGAGAAATATAAGTCAATGTGACGTGAGGATTCGCAATAGCAGTCTGCTTCAGATATTCATCAACACTCTGCTTACCCTTGACATATTTAGCCTCTAATTCTATAGTTACCTTAGTACCATGATCCTTCTCCCACTCAACCTCTTCCTCCTTCAAAATTTCAGGCTCATTCTTCTGAGTATCAATATGGAGCTCATAATACATAGCATTCCTTTTAGGATCAATCTTAGATGTGATCTTGACAGGCTTACCGGTCGTAAGTTGACCATACATCCCAGCAGCACTAATACCAATACCTTGTTGTCCTCTGCTCTGTTTCATACTGTGGAATTTAGAACCATAAAGGAGTTTAGCAAAAATATTAGGTATCTGCTTCTTGACAACACCTGGACCATTATCCTCTATTGTTACAACAAAACGGTCAGCAACTGACGCCTCTTTCCCACCTAAAGCGATAATCTTAACGGACACATCTGGTAGGACATTCATCTCTTCACAAGCATCTAAGGAATTATCAACAGCTTCTTTTACCGTCGTCAATAAAGCTTTCCTAGGGTTATCAAAACCTAGAAGATGCCTGTTCTTTGTGAAGAATTCAGCAACAGAAATCTCTCTCTGGCCTTTAGCAAGCTCCTCAGCTTTTGTAATGGTCCTCTTTTTTTTATCTGAAACAGTCGTCAGCTTAGTCTGTACCATACATTATTAAAATTTCAAAAAGAGTTAATAAAGTTTTTCGTTATCAAAGAAATATTTCGATGGAAAGACTTAAATAACAAATCAGCGTCTAAGTATTTGAACAAAATTTAGGGGTTTTAAACATGAGTAAGAACTTAGAGGGATTAGTCCATGTATATACAGGGGATGGGAAGGGCAAGACAACCGCCTCAGTAGGCCTTGGGATAAGAGCATCACTGAATTTCTTAGATGTTATCATGATAAAATTCATCAAAGGGAACAAATCAGGAGAAGACATAGTAAATAAGTATGTTCCAAATTTTGAAGTATACAGCTATGGCACAGGAGAATTCATAACAGGCAAACCAGGAAAAGATGATGAAGATGAGATAAAAAAAGCATGGGACCACGCAGAGAAAGCGATAAAAAAATATGATATGGTCATCCTAGATGAAGTAATATATGCTGTACAGATGGGACTTATAAAAGAACATGATTTGATAGATTTCATAGACAAAAAACCAAAAGAGGTAGAACTAGTATTGACAGGAGGAATAGTGGCCAGCAAAAAGATAAGAGACAAAGCAGACTACGTAAGCATAATAATGTGTGCAAAACACCCCTACAAAAAAGGTATTCCTGCCAGGAAAGGAATCGAATACTAAAACTCATATACTTAAATAAAAACTAATTTATTTATTTTTTATTATATAGAAAACTTCGTTCTCAATCTCAAAAGTCTCTGCTTTATAACCAAGTTCTCTCATTATCCTGAAGAACCAGCCACGCTGCTTGATAGGATTCTTTCCGCCAATAGACATTGTAGGAAAAGAAACTACCAAGAATTTAGCAGGAATCTTTTTGATAAGTTCTTTGCTGTAATTCCTCTCTATATCCTCTAAAGAATCTAAAGTCTTGAATAAGAAACATACATCAACCTTGGGCAAATCTTTTGCATGCAAAAGATCCATAGCAAAAGCCTTACCGTTCAAACCAAAAGATTTCATTAAGTCAAAATATTCCTGAATAAACTCTGAATCAAAATCTGTAAGTTCCGAAGCAAAATAATCAACCTTCTTCAGACCCATATAGGGAAATGATAGAGGATTAAGGCCACATGCAAGATCAAGAATGCTTTTAGGCTTTCCAGTATGCTTGAATATCTCCCCGTATATCTGATAATAAAAATTAAGCCTCTCAAGACTAGACTTGTGGGTGCTAAGCAAATCCATATGTATTTGCAAAGCTCCCTCATCAATCTCCTTAATCTCAGCAAGATGTTCTTTTAGATGCCGAAGATTTTTATCCCTAAGCACAAAAATACCGTAAACATCATGCAATGTCTTTCTCAAGTCTTTCATCATAAGCTTAAACTCCTTTGATTTTAAAGGCTTAGGATGATCCTTCAGAAATTTTTCCAATTTAGGATATTTTTGGAAATAATTTTCAATCAGTTTCTTAACAAAAGCGTCAGGTAAAGAACTAAGAGTTTTTTTCTTCTTAATTTCAGAAATAAACTTACTTATCATCTCAAACCTAACTTATCCTTCTTCTTTATATCTTTAACATAATTGTAAACATGACCATGTGGTGCACCCTTCAATAAATCTTCGACAGCCTGTCTAGCTAAAGCCACTTCTTCAGCAGGACCTATTATCCCAACAGTCTTACCATAAATAGAAAGATGACATTTAGTAAGACTTTCAATAGTCTTCCAGGCCTTACCATGTGTTCCTATAAGCCTAGCTTTAAACCTGTGCATTTTCCTCTTAGACTTCCCAACAAAATCAGTCATATCAATAATCTCTAAACCAAAAGTCTCTTTCTTAAGAAGTAAAGCAATATTTGGGTTAAAACCACGAGCAATAGCTTTAACGATTATCTGGGTATTGAATGCGGCAAAAGAATCCTCACTTTCTATAGTAACATTCCCCTCTTGAGAATCTACAGTGATCTTAGTCTTCGTAAATCTCTCTATTCTCCTCTTTACCTCACCCTTTTTGCCTATCAAAACTGCTACCCTATCCTTAGGTACTTTGATTTCGTAACTGAACATTGTTAGAACTCTTCAGCTTCTTCTAAACCTTTAAGATAACCTTTCTTCTTAAGCCAATAAACTTGGTTAAATCTGTATTTGAAAACTATATCCCCTTTAGTGTCTCCCTCATATTCCCATGGTTCAACAAGGACAATATCCCTCTCCCTTACCCAAAGCCTCCTTCTGAGCCTTCCAGGTATCCTACAGATTCTCTCTTTACCATCAAGGCATCTCACCTTGCTACGAGAAGATCCCAATCTTTGTTCTAAGACACCAAAAACTTCTCTGCCTCTTGGCAATCTGACTCTCTGAATCTCCATCTCCCTCTGTTCAAACTTCTTTTGAAGTTCTTTCTTCTGTGCCATTATGAGACTTTAGAGTTAAACTGTTTATAAAGTTTTGGAATTTAACCACAATGTGTGCCCAAGTGACATATGTCACCAGTGGAAATAGATTTCGGCAGGTGTTTTTTTGTGTAGGCTTGTGTGTGGTCTGAAGTGGTTATAGCGCATTCT
>JAHIPG010000104.1 GCA_018894775.1 Nanobdellota archaeon | reverse complement strand
CCCATGTTAGAGCACCGAACTGCTTTCCAGGATCTTTTCCTTGAGGCTTACAACCGAAATAGACTGCGGTCCTAATATCTGCAAGAGCTTTTATTCGTCTATATGCCTCAGTTTGCTTCCATTTTTCAAACAACTCTTCCTTAGTCTTTATTGCCTCCAATGTATCGTTACTAATAGTATCAATTTGCCGAATACCATCTAAAAGTTTTTCAATAAATTGAGAAGGGATAAGCCTCTGTTGAGCTTTATCCTCATGCGCTTTCTTAGCTTTTCCCTTTATTTCAGGGTAGAAGTGCACATCCGCAAGTTTTGCACCAATCAAACTATTACCACATTTGATTCTATGGTCTAAAAATGATAATGGTTTATCTTTTGCTATTGTCCTAAGCCATAAGGATAGTTTTGCTAGTTCCACTGCCAAGGGGTTAAGATCTACTCCATATATGCAGTGCGCTAGGATTTTTCTTTTCGCCTCATGAAATGTCACTGGGAGCATTTTATCATCAATGACCGCGTCCACATATTTTTTTCCAAGAAACTCTACAGCTTCTACAAGGAAATGCCCACTGCCCATTGCAGGATCCAGCACCTTTATTGATAAAATCGCATCCGAGCATTTCTCACCCTTTTTAATGGCGTTATCTATTTTCTCTTTTACAATGGGTGTAAGTGTGTTTTCTACAATGTATTCTACAATGTATTCAGGCGTGTAATATGAGCCCGTTGCTCTCCTCTCACACTTGTCATTAGTAGGATAGATTTTATTCGCATCAACCCTTTCAATATACTTTTTCCCTTTAAATTTTGACTCTGGTATCCATTCCTCTTTTTTATCTTTTTTGACAGCGACCATTGGCTCTTTTGCCACTTCCAACTTGTATTCAAGTAGACCTTCGTAGATAGATCCCAGATGTCTCACACCAAAATCATAATAGTCTACGAAGACTTTTTCTTTTAACTTCTTGTCTTCAGCTCTTGCCAACAGGTTGATAACTTTCCCTAGATAGACATCATATACTTTATTGTTTTCAAAAAACTTATTTGCTTTGAAAAGGCTTCCATTATAAGAAGTGATGATGACTTTTTCTTCTCCGTTTACCCTGATTTTGTGTCCTTTATCTATTATTCTAAATAAGTCGGCTAGTTTATGCCACCAACTAAGTTCTATGGGTCCCATCTCGATATCTCCGGTCGCTTTGTTTGTCTTATCGTGAACCTCTTTTTTGATTTTATTTAATGAGCAGGATTTGTAATACTGGTTGTCTACAGGTAGCAACTCCTGAGCCTCTGCATATAATATAAATAACATCCTATAAAGGTAGTTTAAACACTGGTTGTAAACTTCCTTTCTTGCATTAACATCATATTTATCTAACTCTTTTTCATTACTGCTGAAAAAACCATTTGCTAGTTCGACCAGTGCTTTGTAAACATTCTCCTTTACCTCATCACCCACTTGCTTAGCAGAGAGTATGCTCTCATCTAGTATGGCTTTAACAAACGGTTTATCTTTAGGCGTGAACCCCTCTTTCGAGAAAAAGCAGTAAAAATATTTGAAACTTTGAAAATCTTCTTGTTCAAGTATCTTTTCCAGATTGATTTCAAAAAATTTATCCAGGGCCAAGTGTTTTCTTTCCCCACAGAAGAGCCTCCATATCTTTCCATTGGTGAGTATGCCCCAACCCACACCAGAATGCAACAGGTACTTACATATCTGAAGACATGGGTTCTTTCTGTCTTTACCGCTTCCAACATCTTTGTCTAGGTCTATATCCCATGACTTTGCTTCGCATAGGGCAGTAACTCTATTATAAAACACCGACTGGTTTGAATCTTTAAATTTAATTGCATCATCATGCTCTTTTTTAGATAGAAAGAGCGCATAATCTGGCTCTTTGGAAGTTTCCCATTCCTTAAGAGTAGGATGTGGTGACAGTATAAAACCAAATTCTGTTAATACTTTCTCTACAAATTTTTCCTCAAGCTCCCTTTCTTTGTAGAGCCCGAGGTTTCCTTTTTCCTGTCGGTATAAACCTAAAATTTTCTCGTAAACCATCCGTGCATTATCTTCCTTCTTCCATTGCTCTGTATTCTTTAAGTGTTTTGCTAAATAATGTTTCTTGAAAAGAGTCGTCCTGAAATGTTGCTCTTTTGGAGGTGGTGATGTTTGATAAGTGTTTTTTACCATGTTATCAATCCAGATATGTATTTACAAAACTAATTATATACTTTTTCTTCTCATGCTTCCTTGTGTTTTTCCTGCCTCCGTTTCCTGTGCTTTGGCACCCTGTCCCGCACCTTCGAACAAAACGCAATTTCCGATCAAAGGGAGCAATTTGCCCTGTGTTTTGATTGCGGAGCAATGAAGAACCTTGGGCTGAAGCGATGAGGCATCCTTTGGGACTCGCTACAGAATCATCATCCTTTCAAATCCATTACTCTGCACTGGCCTTTTTTTAGGTACGCAATAGTATCCTCCGATAAAACCCCAATGTCAATGTTCTTTCCTGTAGATTCTATAGGCACCCATACCCCTTTCAGATTTTTCCATTTTCCTTGTATTGTTATGTCTGGCCAATATGTTATATCGTACGGCAAATCATCTTTTTGATATGCTGGGATATACACCCTAACAAACACATGACCGGGAACGAAGACTAGTTGTGTCTTATGCCCAGAACTTACTAGTAGAGTGGCCAAATACACAGACAAACAATCACAATCACCTCCTCCAATTATTTCTAGCTCTCGGGGAGACGCTACATAATCTAATCCATATGGATCATCCAAATAGTTAAATACGCTCTGGACATGACAATAAATTGCTCGTACTCGATTAAGGATATCCTCATGAGGAATCACTTTAATCAATTCGTTCGCAGTTTTCCTTATGAATGGATCGGTTCTGTAGCTTAGTACTCTCTCCTTCATTTGTCTGAATATATCGGGCTTGTTATAGGCATCGTATACGAGCTTACTAATACCCGCTAGAGCAAGTCCGATTCCAATACCTGTGCCAACTTTTACTAATGTGTCTTTAGTTTTTTTATCCATATATATTCCCCCTTTAAGTTACATACACTGTCCTAAAGTACGGTGCTTGCAAAGGAATATCTTTCTGCTCTCTAAAATATCTTTCTATCCTTCTTTTAGACAGCTCAGGCACGTTGCGACAAGGGGAGCAATTTGCCCTGTGTTTTGATTGCGGAGCAATGAAAAAACATACCTCATGCCTACGCTACCATGGTAGGAATTTATCTATTGCTATGCCGCCAACAATCCCAACAATGAAAAAAATAACGTTCCAAATCATAGATTTCCTATCTCTTTTCTTGAACTCAAGCCTGACCCTTGAAAGGGGATTTGAATGTTTCACCATAGTAAAAAAGAGGATTTTATGAAAATATAAAGTTATTGGAACTAAAACGAGAATAAAAATCAGGCGGACGACGGGTTTTTAAGGGTGTCGCCCGCCATTCCTCTGAATCCTTAACATAAATACAAGGCTCAAGGTGTGATTACAAGCCCTTAACACAAAAATTCCTCACCCCCCTTTTCTTTTATTTTTATTATAAAAACCTTCCCATTTCGTTATGGTTAAATAAGGGGAACAACATATATACAATTGCGGATTTAGTCTCTTCCCGGGGATTAAGTTCATTCGCGTACACTATATCATTTCTTAAAAATCTTTTTCACTCATTACTTCAATGTCGTGTGTTCTCTTAAGCAACAATGCAGTCTTCTCTGATTCAGGACCTATATAAACCGCAATATCGCCTTTCTTGACAACCTTTGCATCAATGTTAGGATCAAAAAATTTGACCGACCCATCCATATCCACAGCCTTATCTAAAATAGCATCCATAAGAGGTGAATCCTCAATTATCCTTCTACCTGATGCCAACTTTATCTCCTCAGGTATAACTATGATTAAAGGACGAGCAATATACGGCACAGTATCAATCTTTTGATTTCTATATGGAGACACATATTTAAGATGACGTAAATCTATAGGTGAAGCCAGCACATTAACATCAATGTCTTCGAAGGCTTTAACAATGTTTTCACCGCTCAACCCTATCTTCTTCCGGTAAAGCCTGTCATCAACAGGCATCGCAAGATTATCCTCATAGAACTCTCGTAATTTGTTTTTGTAAAATCGGTAAAGCCTAACATCTACAAGCATCGCAAGATTATCCGCCAAAGAAATAAACGGGTTGCACTTATCCCCGTGATAATATATCTTAGGCTTTACCCTTTCTATTAGAGCATTCCAACCCTCAGTTACTTCATACTCAAAATAATCCAACAACATACTCTGCGGCAAAGAAACATTATCCTCCGTGTACTTCCAAGCACAACAGTGAACATACGCAGGGTTTAATCTTCCCAAAAAATCTAATGCGTCAACCTCCTTCACCTTAGATTTCTGTGCACCATACATTTTCACTTTCTTTATCTTTGAAGGAGGAAGTATTGTATAGTAAACATTCAGTCTCACTATAAAATCCTGCACTTCCTCAAGAAGTTTTTCCCAGAATGCTATAGCTTTACGAAAACCCAGTCTCTGCCCCATATCATATGCCTTGTATATTTTCCTAGTTTTATTAAAACCAAAATCTTTTGAAATCTTCTCAAAAGATGAAATATACTCCTTCCCAAAGTTCTGCTCATTTTTAATTTCCACTCCTACGCCTAAGCAGGCAAAGAATGTTTTATCCAAACCTCTGTTGAACTCCTTGGTATCAAATGCTACAACTGTCATATTTATCCTATATGTTAAATAGACTACATGCTTTATATTTCTATCCGCAGAAATAAAGGATTTAGTTGGTGACCGCAGAAAATTGTACTTTTATTTTTCATAAACCCATTCTTTATCAATTCTTTTGTAACCCAGAAAATCTTTTTCATCAAAAACAATTGGTATTTCCTTTTTTGCGCTTTCCTCAGAATCAGAGCCGTGAACCGTGTTTTTCCCGATGTCTATACCATACTCAGCCCT
>JAHIPG010000103.1 GCA_018894775.1 Nanobdellota archaeon | reverse complement strand
TAGTGTGAATTGTATCATAGCTAAAATCACCCTCTACAACCTTGGCCTTTTGCTCTAACTGATTTTCTTCATTCATGATAGAAGTAATAGTCTCTCTTCTTGTAACCCTTGTATTTTCATCATAATCTTCAACTACTAGTTTCACAATCCCTAAAACCTCTCCTTCTTTGACTAAATAACTCTCTATGGTCTTTTTTAACAATACGCCTGAAACATTATTTTCACTTGTAATGGTTTCCTGCCTTACCAGCTCGCCTTTTCTATTAAATACACGGTCTCTCTGAATAACATTGTTCCCATCATATGTAAATTCTGACACGGTCTTTTCGCTAAGTTCATTTTCTTTTTTATAATTAACCCTATATAAGTCTTTTATCCTTGTAGATACTTTCCCATCAGTATATTCATTAAATATATCTTCTATGCCTATAAGTAACTCTTGTCTATACGAATTTATTCTGTAACTTTCTTTTTTCTGGTGGGATACGTTACCATTTGCATATTCATAAAACACCTTGTCGCGCGATACCATTTTCTTGGAATCATAGTTTCCTGGAATTACCATTCTAAAATAATCCGTAACCTCCTGAATAACCTGGCCCTCTATATTATAGGTATAGTACGTTTCCCTTTCTCCTACTAGCATAGAATCTGACTGCCCCTGTTCTCTGTCATCGCTTGTAAACTCATATTCCTTTATGGTCTTCTTTATAACTTTATTATCTAAAGTTTCCTCTGTAATTACTTCATAACTACCATTAATTTTTCCAAAATCATTCATTACCTGCAACGCGTCATTTAATTCAGCCTGAATTAACTTGAGTTCATCTAATCCTATCTGTAGAAGCATGTGCTTATCTTCTAAACTCCATATAGTATCATCTAATGCGTCTCCTAAATCACCTATTGCCTCTAATGCCTGAGCCTGGCTATTCTTTATAAGTTCTTTATCAGCTCCTTCTTTTACAAGATTATAAAAAGCTATAGCCTTATCCTCTGCAGCCTGTATAAGTGGCAACAGTGTTTCTAGGGCTTCTTTTTGCGATATTAGCTCGTCTATTGCGCCCTCTAGTTCTTCTACTTTGGCTAGAAGGCCCTGGTTTTGCGCCTGGGTAAGTTCATCCTCTAATATTGCTATCCTGGTGGTTAAAAAGCTTATGTTATGCTCTATGCGATGATTAATAGTTATTACGCTATTAACGCTTCTCCATGCAGTTATCTGGGATAAGCCGAATTGAGAAGTAGTATCTGTATAGCCGGAGATCTGGCCAAGCTCATTATATGTTATATTGGTTCTTTGAATCTGGGTTTGGACATCAAGAATTGAAGAAAGTATTTGAATAAGCCCATCTGTCTCTTTTTTAATATCATAGGTAACATCAAAACTTTGTTCTATCTTATCCACCCTTTCTTTGGCTTTATCATATATCTTTTTAACTGCATCTGCTTCATCCTTTAAAATCTTTGCATTATCCTTTGCATTTAAAAGAGCTAGTTTTAATGCGTTTACATTTTCTCTTAACTCTAGCGCTTTGGCTATATTTTCTGGCGTAGGTTCAGCGACTGCAAGCTCTTCTGCGTCTTCTGCTTCTGTGATGGCTTCGGCTAGTTCTTTTTCAAGTTCTATAATTAATTTTTCTGCCGTAGAAGACCTTGACGATTTTTCATTCCATTCCTGTTCAATATAAAACTTATCTTCTTTGGCAAGCCAAACCATATCCTCGTATTTCCATGTAAATTCATCTGCGCCTTTTAGTAAAGGGCTTAATACGTCGAATATTTCCTGTTGAGCATTTTTCAAGGCTTCTTCGCTTGCATTCTCCTGGGCAAGATTATAAAAATTATTTATCTTAATCTGTGCCTCTTGAGCCAAAGGCAGTAATTTTTCAAACTCTGCTATTAATGCTTCAGCATCAGAAATTTGACTAGTCAGTTCATATATATACGATTGATCCCCGATTGCAATAGCTTCCTCTTCATAAGTATTTAGCAATACTAACTTATTTTTTAATGACTCTATCCTTGCGCTAAACCAATTAACCGCATCATTAATAATATCCGCCACTGACCAGATCACTTCTTTAGCAATGCCTTTATTGAAATTACGCTCTTTATATGAAGTTATTCTCTGTGATTTATCATAGACAGTATAATCTCGTAATGTAGTTGCAACAGTGTCTTTTTGTAAGGGAAGGGTTTTAGAAAACTTATCGATATCAGATAGAAATCCTTTATAATTTTTTATCCCTCCTTCAAAAGAATTAACATTTGAAGTGCCCTTTTGTTCAGCTTTATCTGCCAGTTCTTCTTCTTTTAACAAATAATTAACATGATCTCTATCAACAGTTTCAGCTTTTTCTAGCTCTTCTGCCCCTAATCTATTTAACTTATACACTGCAAGATTAAAGCTGGTTAATTTTTGTGCATGCTGGGCGTCATAAATAAAATTATCCTTAATTCTCCGTTCATCTGCAATAGTATTTAACTCTCCGCCTGTCGTTTTATATTTAGCATCTTCCTGGCTTATGAGCCGGCCTTCTATATCATATTCCTTTACTACCTGTTTTCTTTCGCTCAAAGCACCGCTGCTATATGTATCTGTAGTTATGATTGTTCTGGTAAGCTTGCCTTCCTGATCATATTCTTCTTCTGTTTTCCTTGTTTCTGTTTTTGCGGCATCTTTATATATAGTAATATCTTCAACTTTTCGTATTAATTTTTCATTTTCATAAGAATTTGTTATATTAGTATCCTTTACCAAATGTTCATTCCCGTCAACAACCACATAAAAATGCCTTATCTCGGATATTAGTTTACTATCTTCATATTGATAAGCTATATCTTCTCTGGCTATGGGATTTGCCCCTGTGGCATCATATATAGTTACAGCTTCACCTATTAGCTCGTCCTGATCATATGTGTAAATTCTATTTTCAGTGCCAACCAATTCTTCCTTGCCATTAAAATCATCTTTATAGCTCGTAACATACCGCTTAAGAACAGAATTATCTTTTTTGTCATCTATATAATTAAAAGTGGTTTCTTCTCTATATGATACGCCTAACTCTTTTACAGTAGTTCCATCTTCTTTTTTCTTATCCACTTCTTCATAAATAGTCCTTGTCTGTGCAATAAGCATATCTTGAGCATCATATGTATATTCTGTAATATCTTTTCTAAGCAATTTATCATTTTCCTCATCATCTTCCACTTTAATATAATCT
>JAHIPG010000102.1 GCA_018894775.1 Nanobdellota archaeon | reverse complement strand
TCTGTAAATACTTCATCAATTTCCTCGCTTGATTGTCTGTGATCATTCAGTCCTCCTTTTGTCGGACTTGAATAATCGATTTTTAATCAACCGGGAAAAATAATTGTCGTCAGGGGGGAATTATAATTGACGCTGATCAATTTTCCTCACAAAACCCAAACGATATTCCGAGAGGATTGGAAAGCGTTATAAATTCAAAAATATTTTTCAGGTCAGATGCTTCCATGTCAAAGATCCATGCAGTCAGAATATCAAGTGATGAGATTGAAAGCCTTAAAAAGGGGTTTGCAGTTGGAACTATTCATGATCTTCCACAATTGAAGATTCTTAAATTCCCATTGGCCTATGCAGGAGTTTTTGAATAGAAAGGAGATAGCTATGGAAAAAGAAAGTCTTTCTTCGGATTTTATTTCGAGTTTATTTGAGAAGAAACAAGAAAAGCAGATTATTGAATGTATTTTTAAAGAATTAAGCGAACATACAATCATTGAAAAATTAATAAAGCGGGATAAAAGTGAGGAAGAAAATGATTGAGTATGACTATACTCTGAAGCGCGACGAAAAAGACGCCATCTGTACATACAAACCGAACGACATCCCCACAAAATTGCACAATCTGGTTTATATTGAAGGCCCCAATTCTTCTGGCAAGAGTACCTTGCTGCATATAATAGCGTTAGCTTGTCATGGGTTGAAAAACAGACAAATTAAGCCTGCTTTACAAGAAAAAATTAAAAATTTGATCTATAGTGATTATCAAGATTTAAGCTTTAACATAAAAATAACAGACAATAATGGTAACCTTGAATTTGTGTCTGAGAAAAAAGACTTGAAAAACAAGGAAATTATTTTGCGAGACGCAAAAAATAAAATTATCAGCACGGATCACTTTCAGAAAAAATATAATTTGATTTACGATATTCCCGAGAATCCTACGGAACGCCTCCGTGAATTAATAAATGAAATCAAAGATATGCATTTATATTTTCAACATAAGTTAGGGCTATTGAGAAGTTATATATTAAAAACTATAAGCGATATTCAGGAAGCCAGGGATCCCGCCAGTATTGATTCGGTTAAGAACGAAATAAAAGTGTTTAATGAAGAAAAAGCGGAATTGATAAAAACGGTTAATATATTAGAGGAGAGGTTAAAAGAAGTAAGACTATTTACTTACATAAAGTTTTACGCATATTACGACGAAATAACGAGCATGTCAGAGAGGAATATAAATGGAATAAAAAAGGAAAAAAATAAAAAGAAAAGGGTTATAAAAAAAATATCCGGGGAGGCTGTTGATTTACAGAAGCACCTGACTGACGAGATACGAAGCATTGAAGCTTCATATTATGATGTTACTCCACTTCTGCAAGATTTATTTTCAAAAGGAAAAGAAAAAAAGCGTTTTTCGCTTTGGAAAGAACTTATTGTCAGAGAAGAAATAGCAGATCCCGAATTCAAGCAAACTTTAAAGCATGAAGGTTCACATTTTAGAAATTTGCTTGAGAAGGAATATTATGATCAGCAAAAAGCGGATAATTTAAAGGAAGCGCAGGTATTCAGAGAAATCATAGGTGTATTGGAAAAATATTCAGATTTAAAAATTAAGATTCCCTTAGTTGAAGTATCTATTTCGAATTTTATAGAAATATTAAGTAATAAGTTAAAAGAATATGATGACCTGATAGCAAAAAATGAGAACTATAAAAGTGCCATAGATAACCTTAATACGATTCTTGCGAAAAGAGAGCATGTCGTAAATACTTTACGTCCTAAGTTGTCTAAATTATATGTTAAAGAGAAAGATACGCAAGCTACTGTAGATGACGATACGGATGAATATCAAATTGAGAAACTAGAAAATCAACTTACCGAGAATAAAGAAAAAAAAGAATATTATAAAACAGCTTGTTTTAATATAGGTGTTTCGGAGCAAGATATAAAGATGCTTTACCCCTCTGCAGTTATGGGTAGACCCTCAAAAGATTTAAGAGATTACAAAGAAACCAATCTAAGAGATAAAATCTATGACATGGAAAAAGCATTATCAAAAAAAAGGGGGGAAATTAATGCGAAGGAAACAAATTTGCAATATCTTAGCAAGGAACTGAAAAGATTGGAAAGAAAAGAACCACATCCTTATCAAATGCACTTGAATTTTTTAAAAGACATTTTATTAAGAGACATTCAAATTATGGAACAAAAAATGAATACATTTGGTTCATATACTAAACAATTAATAAACAATAAATATGTCTCCTCTGACGATTTAGAAGATAGAAAAAAGTATTTTGACCATGTAGCATCCTATTTAGCGAAAAGAGTAGGAATTATTCGTCATATTGATAATGATTATGTGCCGGAGAAAATTGATTTAGTCGGAAAAACAATTTTCACAAAATATGGCAAGGAAATAAAAATTGCCGATTTGGGTACTGGCCAAGGTCAAAGTGCATACCTAAAAGGGTTGTTAGGGGCGGATGATAATAGAAAGATAATCGCATTATTTGATGAGGTTGCAATGATGGATAGCAAATCTTTAACCCCTGTATATGAAAAATTAAAAGAATTACATAATAACGGTCAGTTGCTGGTTGGGATAATAGTACAAAAGGCAGAGACAATAAATGTTACACCTATTGGGTAAGTTGAGAGAAAGATTGTGGAAGAACAATTAGAATTATTAATAAAATTATATAAAAATTTAAAAACCACTTTTATTCGAAACCACACTGGCAAAGATGAGAAATCGATATACTTTTCACTCTTAAATCTGGGATCTAAAACTAAGCGAATGCGTATTTTACAGAAAGCCGCTGTTCCTGCCATTAGTTTAAACAACAATCATCTTGAACTTTTAATCAATCAAAATTACGTGCACTATATAGATAAAAAAAGGGGCATTTGTCTCACATCCTTTGGTATATGGCATGCAGAAAACATATTAGATGTAATTGATACGAAGGAACTACTAGATTTCATTGACAATAAATGGTTTGATTGTTTTGCTGATTTCAATCGACCTTTATCGGATAAAGAGAAGGTTATTTTATTCACGCTACTTTCTGTAAGGGCATTTTCAAAAAATTCTGCTCTTGAGTTGAAAAATGAAAATTGTCATGACGGTTGGGCAAAAGCACTTAATCTGTCATTTGATTTTCTTCACAAAAACCAAATTATTTCTGATAAAAATTTGTTGTCATCTATGACTAAAGAATCAAAAAGCTTACAACCGGTTATACATTTTTTTCGATATTCTGAATATCTGCCAAAGCAAACCAATGGCATATTTATCGCGAGGGGTAGTAATAGTTATTATTTAGATTTATACAAACATGAAAAGCTTGACGTACAAAGTCTAATTTTTTTATTTGAAATTATTTTTCAAGATAAAATGGATTTTGTATTGATGGATAAAATTAATGAACATTGTCAGAAAACGTCATACGATATAAGTGTTAAAGTTTTTAAACTTGATACACATATTTTTT
>JAHIPG010000007.1 GCA_018894775.1 Nanobdellota archaeon | reverse complement strand
TTTTTTCCTTGTACCCACATTACTTCCAATAATAATACCTTCATCTTTCTGAACCTTGTTAAGGTCTTTGAGATTGTAAACATGAACTTCTTTTATACCTTGAGGGTTAAGACCTCTAGCTAGTCTAGGTGCGCCGTAACCCACTGAAGGTCGCTTTAAATAACCTTTTCTTCTTTTCCTGACAGGGGAATGACGTCCTCTAGGCTGTCTCCAACTATCACTTATTTTAGCCTTCTTATGAGAGTCTGTCCTACGGAAGCTTGGTTTTTTCTTAGCATTCCTCAGTTCCAGTGCTTCTTTAACATCTTTCATTATATAGCCTTACCTGCCTTTTCAATTATAAAACATCCATCTTGGAATACTCTTCTATCCCTGTTAGTTATCCTGGTTGCCTGTTCTATCTTTGCTGCTGTGATAGACGTTTGTTCCTTATCAATACCTTCAACAACAAGTATCTCTCCTTCAATTTTCACTTCAACTCCAGGCATAATCCTTGATCTCCTAGGTATTTTTTCACCTAAAAAATTCTTGATAACAACTTCATTATTCTCAACAGATACACTCATTGGAAAGTGGCTTGAGCATACCTTGACTTTATATGTAAAACCTGTGTTCACACCATCCAAAAGATTTTTCAGATGTGCCTTAAATGAATATAACATTGTCTTTTCTCTCTTTGAAGGTTTTTTTGATTCCAGGATAATATTCTTATCGTCTTTCTTGATATCAATCTTATAATGCTTGCATAGCTTTTCATTTTCACCTTTAGGACCTTTAGCTTTTATTGCACTATCAGCTATCTCAACGGTCACACCCTCAGGGATTTCAATCTTTTCAATAATAGGTGGCAACATTTTAGTATATGTAGGCTATAAGCTTACCTCCAATCTTCTTCTCAATAGACTCAACGTGAGTCATAACTCCTTTAGATGTTGAAACAATAATTATTCCAAAACCCTTAGCTGGCAAGTATCTCTTCTCAAACTTCTCAAAACCATCCATTGTAACTGAAAATCTTGGCTTTATAGCTCCACACTTGTTAACCTTCCCAACAAGGTTCACTTTTACGATATCTCCTCTACCATCATTGATAACCTCAAAAGATCCTATGTAACCCTTATTATTCATGATGGTCAGGACTTCTTTAAGCATTTTTGAGTAAGGCTTAACTAAGCAAAATTCCTTACCTACCTTGTCCGCGTTCAAGATGTTTGATAACGCGCTCGCAATTGTATCATTCATCATTTTTTAGTATCTCCTTAACTGTATTTTTTCCAACCTATCTCCTTTGCTATTTCTCTAAAGCATCTTCTACAAAGATTAAGTTTATATTGGCCCACCCTACCTCGAGGATTAGCACACCTAACGCATCTCTTAGTATTCTTACCAAACTTTCTTGGTTTTGGTGAATTGTGCTTTATGAACTTCTTTAGCTTAACAGGTTTACTCTTCAACTGTTTGAATACTTTCGTATAACTACTGATCGTCATTTTGTTCTCCTATTTGTGTACCAAATTCTTTTTTTACGAATTCGATAGATTCTTCTTTAGTGATCTTATTCTTGACAGGTATCTTCTTCTTTTTCAGTTTCCTATGTTTTATTCTGAATCCTGCCCTCTTAAGCGTAACTGCCACATTAAATCCTATAACTCCAATCTCAGCATCATATTTCAATTCAGGAACATCAAGATATTCAGGGACACCAAACGAAAAATTACCTTGCCTGTCAAACTTAACCTCTGGCAGAGTATTCTCAACACCCTGAAGCAATCTTTTGAGTAATTCTTTTGCCTTTTCTCCTCTAATTGTAACCCTACACCCTATCTGCAATCCAGGCCTTACCTTCCATGTAGGGATCCTTTTATTTGAAGCAGTAGGAACAGCTTTCATGCCTGAGATTGTTCCCAAAAGCTTCTTCGCTTTCTCTAACTTATCTCCTGGCTCACCAGTTCCGATATTCAATGTAACCTTTTCAATTTTTATTGTTCTCATTTATTCTCCTTCAAAGATATTGAATTATCAATTACAAAAGCAAAACCCATTGATGTTTCAAAGGTCTTATCATTTGATTTAATCTTGATAGTATTGTTACCAAAAATTGGTTTGATATCCTCTAAAGTACCGGACATACCCTTATACTTACCTTCAACAATATAAGCCATAGCACCTTTCTCAAACTTA
>JAHIPG010000101.1 GCA_018894775.1 Nanobdellota archaeon | reverse complement strand
GTGTTATTACTATATAGTAGTAACACTACTATTTAAATGTTTCGTTTTTTGAGAATTTGTTTTGATGCTAATTTTAAATTCAAAAAATAAAGAGGATTAAAAAAATTATTCAAGAACTTTCTTGATAATTTCCTCTGTTACTTCGTCTTCAAAGTTTTCTATTGCATACCTGCAGATTTCTTCACAGTTTTTCAGTAGTTTTCTTGGGTTTCCCCCTGCTTTTTTGTTTAGTGTCTCTATTGATTTGTCTGAAAGTATTTTCATGTTTCCGATTCTTCTTCTTATGAATTCTATTGCTTCAGGACCTGTGTATTTTTTTACATTGATTACATTCTTACCAATTAATCCTTTTAGGCCGTTTCCGAAAGTTACATCTTTGAATTTTTGGCTTACCAGGATTATTGATTTGAAACTTTTATCATCAAGGCTGTTATGTAATCCTTCACAGTCCTCTTGGCTTAGGTCTTGGACCTCATCAAGTAATAGGATAAGATTTTTTGGTTCTGTGTTAAATACCTTTCCGAAGAATCCTCTGCTTCCTTTGGCTAGCCTGTCAACTTTTAGGCCGTTCTCAGATCTGTTGCAGCTGTAGTATACTACTTTTCCTTTGCCTCCGAATTCATTGATAATTCTTTTAAGTATTGTCGTTTTTCCTATTCCATATTCTCCTTCTATGAATAATATGTTTCCTGATCTTACTTTATCGAGGACTTCGTCAATTATTCCTGCATGTCCCATGATTTCATCGTGGTAAGCAGCAGGTTTTATACTGAAAGGGTTGTTGTAAAAACCCAATTGATTATACCATGTATCCATTTTTTTCACCTCAGTAGTATTTTTCAGCGTCTGATTCGTCGCTTTCTTCTTTCTTTAGTTCTTCTTCGTCTTCATCATCAACTTCATTGAATTCGCTGTAATCTTCTTCGTAATCTGATCCGAGTTCTTCGTCAAGATCTTCTACCTTATTTGCTTTGCTGAGCTTTTTTAGCTCATCATCAATATCTATTTCTTCATCTTCTGGCATTTTTCCACCTTTTTTTGCCGGCTTAAAATCATCCACTATTGATATTGTTACTGGTTCTTGTGTAGCTGGCTCTGAGTTAATAGGTTCTGAATCATTTTTTTTCTCAGTTTTCTTTGTGCTCTTTTTTGGTTTCTCTTTATTAGATTTTTTATTAGGCTTTTTCTTTTCTTCAGTTTTATTTTCTGTCTTTTCTTCTATCATTTCTGGTTCTGGCTGATCTTCCAGAGCCTCTTTTACATGTTCTGGTAGAACAGTTTTACCATTATGTTCTAAAGAGAATGCACATACCTTCTCGCAGTTCTTCAGGAAGCTTTTCATATTATTGCTTGATCTGCTGAAGACATCTTTTATTACAGTTTCAGGCATGATTTCATCGCTACCTAGCCTTGATTGGATGATATCGATAGCTTCATCTTCACTTATGTTTCTAAGTTCTATTGTTTTGCTTATCCTTTCTCTTAGGCTTGGTGTAAAACTAGATTTTTTGAAGTCAGAGCTTGTGAATACTACTGATTTGATGTAATTGTTATCAAAGTAGTACTTCAGCCTTTCACAATTTTTTTGGGAAAGGTTCTGTACCTCATCAAGTAGTAGGATTATATCTTTTGGCTTTTTGCCGAACATTCTTTTGAATAAGCCTGCTTTTTTGTTGAATACTTTTTCAATATTCAGGCCGTTGCCCATTCCTTGAGCATTGAGATAGATTAGTCTACCTGTGCCTTTGAATTTATTTGTAATCGCTTTTAGAACTGCTGTTTTTCCAGCTCCTGTTTTTCCTTCTACACAGATCATGTTTCCGGATTCTAACCTGTACATGACCTCGTCGAGAACATTTTCATATCCTATCAGTTCTGTATCTTCATTGTCTCTGAAAGGATTTTCTTCATAATCTAATTCTTCGTACCATTCCATTTTTCGTACCTCTTTTGGTTGTTTTTGAAAATTCAAAAATTTTCTTGTAGTCCTTCTGCTTTTTGGCGGTAATAGTCCGCTTCTTCGTAATAGTCTTTTGCGAGTTCTGGATCGCCTAGATCATAGTATTTTTCCCCTTTTTTGTGGCAGTTTTTTGCCTTTCCAAAGTATTTTTCAGGGGTTTTCCTGAAGAAGCTATAGCCAGAGATTAGAAGTACTAATCCAATCACTATTAATCCTATTATTTTTAGTATCATAAGTCCTTAAATTACTTAATTTTTTTAAAAAGGTTGTTATGCTTCAAAATATATTTCTCAACAATTTTGTTAGAATGGGATTTAAAGAACTTTCTTCAAGGCAGCCAGTGCAACTTCTATTTGTTTGTCAGTTGGCTCTTTTGTTGTTAGGTGTTGTATCCAGATTCCTGGTTTTTCGAACAGGCTGAAGAAGAAATTTTTATGGTACTTTGCACCTATTTTCAGAATTTCATAAGATACTCCTGCAATTACTGGTAGCAACAGTATTCTATATAATAACTTGTACCAGAAAGGGACACTTAGAGGAATAAACACGTAAACAATTATGCTTATTACGATTACAATCATGATGAAGCTTGTCCCGCATCTCGGATGCTTTGTTGAGTATTTCCTGCAATTTTCAACTGTTAACTTTTCTTCAGCCTCCAAGCAAGCTATTGATTTGTGTTCTGCCCCGTGATACCTGAACACTTCTTTCACATCTTTCATCATAGATATAACATAGATATAAGCAATAAAAATGAACAGCTTAACTCCTCCATCTATCATATTGAATAGTATGTTTGATTTTGGACCTATAAGTGCTGCAATCCATAAAGGAAGTAACTTGAAGAGTGCTAGTCCTGCACCTATGCCCAATATTGCCATAATCACAAAAAGTAAGATGCTACTTTTTCCTTCTTTATTATCTTCGCCTAATGCTACCTCACTGGAAAAATTCAGTGCTTTCATTCCATGAGATAACATTTCTACAAGGTTGATTATCCCTCTTACAAAGAGCCATTTCTTCATCCTATCACTTAGAAGATTAAGCTTTTTTGTTTTTATTACAATCTTGCCTTCAGGATTCCTTACGGCTATTGCCATCTTTGTTTGGGATCTCATCATCACTCCTTCAATAACCGCTTGTCCGCCTACTTTGTGCATTTTTTATACCTGTTGTATTATGACATGTGCTGATTTTTTAAAGTATCTATTCACAACTTTTTTTATGTCTTCTTTTTTGACTTTTTTTATTTTATTAACATATCCTTCTAATAGTTCTGGTTTGTTGATCATTTCCCAGCCGACCATCGTATCAGCTATGCTTTGGTTATCTTCATTTGATAAAAGGTAATCTCCTTCGATGAAGTTTATAGCATCGTTTAGTTCTTCAGTTGATACATTTTTTAATTCTTCAATTTCTTTTAGGATTATCTCTTTGATTTTTTTTATATTTTTCTTATTCGTTCCAGCATAGACTGCTACCCATCCATAGTCTAGTCCTGCTTCGTAATGGAATCCTACGCTATAAGCCAGCCCTCTTTTGGTTCTTATTTCATTAAACATTTTTGAGGATTGTCCTCTTCCTAGGATTGATTTTATGACATCTAGTATAAAACTGTCTGGATGGCCTCTTGGTACTGTCCTGTAACCATAGACCATGTATGATTGTGATATTTTTCTTTTTTCTATTTTCTTCAAATCTTTTGTTTGTTTTGGTTCAGTGATTGTTTCTCTTATTGGCAGTGTTTTTTTTGGTTTTGAGAATGCTTCCTGGACTTTCTTTAGGGCTACCTTTTCATCTATGTTTCCTGCGATGCTGATTATTATATTATTTGGGATGTAATTTTCTTTGTAGAATTTTACCAAATCATCCTTTTTTAGGTTTAAGACAGACTTTCTTGTCCCGTATGCTGGATATCTGCAAGGATGTTTCTTGTACATCAGTTCCTGGAATAGATACCATTGGTGGATTTTTGGATCATCATAGGTCATATTCACTTCATCCAGTATGACTTTCCTTTCCTTTTCTATCATCTTCTCGTCAAATAATGGGTTGTGGAACATATCTGCAAGAATTTCTAGTGCTTTGTCGAAGTGTTTGTACAATACAACAACATAATAGCCTGTCCTTTCATTTGAGGTAAAAGCATTTATTTCCCCGCCAAGTCTTTCTATCTCGTTGGCTAGTTCTCTTGCATTTCTTGTTTCTGTTCCCTCAAAGAGCATGTGTTCTATGAAGTGTGATATTCCTTTGAGTTTTAAGGGCTCGTTATTTGATCCGACCTTTACTGTTATCTCTACCGCTACAGAATTTGTTGGTTTTTGTTTTAACAGTACAGTTAATCCGTTTCTTAGGATAAATCTTTTCATATCATGAATTTTCCGTTCATCTGTACCATTTTGTTGTCGATGTAAATTGCTCCACCTTTTCTTAAGTCTTTGATCATGTCCCAGTGTAATGCTGATTTGTTATGTTGTTGAGGTTTTGCAGTTCCTAGGCACTCTTCGTATGCGCTTCCTAATGCCAGATGTATTGTTCCCCCTATTTTCTCATCGAATAGTATTCTTTTGATGAATCTTTTGATTCCGTAATTTGTTCCTATTCCAAATTCTCCAACATATTTTGAACCATTATCTATATTCAGCATTGATTTTAGATATTTTTCGTTCTTGACAGCTCTTGCTTTTACTACTTTGCCTCTTTCAAATGTTAATGTTATACCGCTGACTTCTCTGCCTCCATAGATTGCAGGGAAGGAAAAATGGATGTATCCTTCTGTTGAGAATTTTAGTGGTGCTGTGAATATTTCTCCATCAGGCATATTGTGGCGCCCGCATGAATTTATTGCTTTCATACCGTCTATGCTGAATGTTATGTTTGTGTCGTCATCTTCTATTCTTACTGTTTTTCCTTTGTCTATAATTTTTCTAATTTTTTCTTGCTCTTTTCCTTTCTTTTCCCAGTCTTGGTTTGTTGCTTTATAACAGAAATCTTCCATTTCTTCTAATGACAGTTCTGCATCTTGCGCTAATGAGTTAGTAGGATACTGGCATATGACCCATCTGTTTCTTTTCATGACTATTTCTGAGATAGGTCTTACTATTTTTCTTCTTATAGCTACTTTTTGAGGATCTATGTTTGTCATCTCTTTTGTGTTTACTGATCCACCGATGTTTATCTCTGCATCGATGTTTTTCGCTTCAAATTCTGCTATCTTTGGATAATGATTGAGTTGTTCAAAGCTTGCGTATTTGTAATAATTGTAGTTGAATCCCGGTGCGTTGAAATTCACTTTTGGGAATGCATCTTTCTTCATCACTAGTTTATAGCACTCTAGTGCTAGAGGTATAGCTTCTGTGCTGGCGTTTATTGCTACAGTTTCACCTTTTTTTACTCTTGCTGAATGCTCTACGAGAATTTTTGCTAGTCGTTTTATTCTTATGTCTACCATGTATAGTTTAGAAATGAATTATTATATAAAAGTTATGAATTGAAATTAAAAAAAGAGAAAAAGTGTTAGCTTTTGATAAAAGCTTCAAAACACTTCATCGTTTGATACAGGTCTCCTCTGTGGATTGTTTCAGTCTTGCTGTGCATTCCTGCAACTGGGACTCCTGCATCTGCTGTGGGGATACCTCTTTCTGCGAAATACTTAGCAATAGTTCCTCCTCCACCACTGTCTACTTTGCTAGGCATTCCTGAGACTTGGTATACTGCTTTGTTTTCTTCAAAAATGGTTATCAGTTGGTCCATAAATTTTGCTGTTACCTGGTTTCCCATGTATTTTCCGCCGGATCCACAGTAACTTGATATGCATAGTCCATGTCCTGCTTTTGTGTTTGTTTCATCAACCATTGCCTTGTTCCTGAATGTTGCTGCTATATCTACGTCTGCTGAAAGCATCATAGAATTTTTTAGTATTAACCTTTCGTAAGGTTGTGTTATATCTAGTGGTCCCATTCTTGTTTCGTTCTGTACTATCTGGTCTAGTGTCTGTTCAAAGAATGCTCCTATTGCTCCTGTCAGCCCAGTGCTTCCTATCTCTTCTCTGTCAACACCATATACTATTGTTGTGTGTTTTGGGTCTGAGTTTAGTAAAGCTCTTAGCTGTGTGTACATGCATACCTTATCATCATGTCCATATCCTATGATTAAATCTTTTAGCACTTTTGTTTTTTCTACAGGTACTGCGTATAGTTCTGCTCTTCTGAAGTCTTCTTCTTTGATTCTTAGCCTTTTTAGCAGTGCTTCTTTTGTTGGATAACCTGTCAGAATGTCTAAATCTTCCCCTTTGAATGCGTCATCTACTTTTGTTCCTGCGTTCTTGTTTATGTGTGGTGCTATATCAATTATCACACCATTTAGGCTGATTGGTTTTTCTTTTCCATTCTTTACAACATGACCTATGATTTTTACTTGTTGGTCAAACCATTGGTGTTTTACGATTCCACCATAGTATTGTGTATCTAGCCTTACTCCTAGCGGTCCTTCTTTTATTGGATTTACCTTTATATGTAGGCATGGTGAGTCAACATGAGCCCCCAATATTCTTAGTCCGTCTTCTATGTTTTCTGTTCCGTATTTGACTAGGATTATGTTTGACCTGTTGTCATTTGTGAAGATTTGTTCGTCTTGGAATCCTTCTTTCCTTGCTACATTTTCTACATAGTCAACTGTCTGTCTAGGTGTTTGTGCGCGGTCTAGAAAGTGTTTGTAGTCTTTGACTAGCTGTTCTAGTTCTTTCATCTCTTCTGGTCCTAAGTCCTTTAGAGATGGTACTGTCTTATCATCCTCTTTCTTTTTGCAGTCACAATCTGGTCCTGCATCTATGCTTCCTCTCATTGCCATTTTTAAAACCCCCTAATATTAGTTATTATTAGCCGGTGGTGAGATGGTATTTAAAGGTTTTGTTAGAATTTATTCCTTAAGTATGAACGATTTTACTGCTTCCTCTGGCTCAAAGAAGCAGGGTATGCCTTCGTTCTCAAGCATAGACTTATCAGCATTTGTCATCCAGCAAGATACCACTGGTTTTTTCAGTCTTTTCTTAAAATCAATTATTTCTTTTGCTGTATTTTTTACATCAATCATCTTTTGTTGGGTCATAACAACAATAGCACAATCAAAAAAGTTCTTGTTTTTGATTAGATTATCAAATACATACTTGAATCGGTCTGCATCAGCATCCCCAATAATATCAATAGGGTTGTTATGGCTCCATGCCTTTGGCAATTTTTCAAATTTCAGGTTCTTAGGCAGTTTAACAACATTAAACCCATGCTTTTCGCAATAGTCAGCTGTCAAAGTTCCTGGTCCGCCAGCATTGGTGACAATCACAACTTTATTGCCTTTTGGCATCTGTAAGGCTTTAGCCTTACCAAATGCTTCATCAAGGGTCTCGACAAGAACGACCCCTGATTGTTTGAATGCTGCTTCATAAGTCTTGTAGCTTCCTGCTAAGGAGCCTGTATGTGATAATGTTGCTCTCTTTCCTGCTTCTGATTTTCCTGCTTTGATAGCTATTATGGGCTTACTGCATTTTTTAACAGTGTCCATGAAGTGCCTTCCGTCAACCAGCCTTTCTATATAAAGAATTATCACTTTTGTTTTTTTGTCTTTGTCCAGGTATTCTATAAAATCCGAAAAATCAAGGTCCATCATGTTTCCTACACTTATGAAATAGGAAAATCCAAAATTATGTATCTGGCTGTAGATTGATATCGCTGCCCATAATGCTCCGCTTTGTGATATAAAAGCGATATTGCCGTCTTTTGGCGTGTTTAATGCGAATGTCGTATCGATGTTTAATGATGGAACAACTATTCCAAAACAGTTCGGGCCGAGAATCCTTGCTTTTCCTTTTGTTATTTCTAAAAGTTTCTTCTCAGATTCCTTGTTTCCTGTTTCAGAAAATCCTGCGCTTAGTATTATAAGGTATTTTATTTTTTTATTGACACATTCCTGGATAACTTGAGGAACAACCGCGGCGGGGACAGCAACTAATGCTGTATCTATTTTTTTTGGAACATCTAAGACAGATTTGTAGCATTTTTTCCCAAGAATTTTGGTTTCTCTAAGGTTTATTGGTATAGCATCACCTTTGAATTTTTTAATGTTAGCCATCAAGGAATAGCCAACCTTCTTTGGATTATTTGAAGCTCCTATTACAGCAATAACTTTTGGATTTAGTAATTCTTTCATCCTCTTTTTAATCTAATATAAATTTTTTAAGATATTTAATTCTTTCGCTAAGGATTCTCCTTCCTAAAAGCCTTGATTTAGGTTGGAGATGAATTAGTGTTCAGAAATTCTTTCTTGTCGTCGGAAATCCTTTGAGTATGCGACACGCGACAAGTGTGGGGGTAGGATTTTATAAAGGCAAAAGATTTTTTTATTTTTGATGGTGGAAAAGTTGGTTTATAAGAAGACGATGAGAGTCCCTATTCATTTTGGAACGAATAAGGAAAAGATTTCTAAGTTGAATAAGGTTATAGCTAGGTTGACTTATGCTGTAAGGTTATGGGGTGAGTTGATAGGGGATAATGATATTTGGTATAGGAAGGAATTGCAAAGGTTGGAGTATCAGCATTATGTTAGGGAAGTAACAGGGCTTTCTTCTGGTTATGTTCAGCAAGCTGGTAATAAGGCTTTGTGGATGTGGAAGCAGTATAGAACAGTTTATAAGAATTGGGAGCGTAAGCTTAAACGTGCGAAGAAAGGAAGTAAATGGTATAATAAATTGTTAAAAAGGGAGCCTTCTAAACCTTTTCAGTCTAAAAAATATTTGTTGAAGAAAATACCTGTAAGATTCGACTATAGAACAGGCAGCATTAAAAAAGCAGAATTGAAATTATCAGGTTATGTTATGGATATTTCAACATTAAAAAAACGTGATAAGTTGACAATATTGTTAAACCCTTCAGAGTATCATAAGAGATTACTGGAAAAGGGAGAAATCTGTGATTTTGAAATCGTTAAAAAAAGAGAAAAGTATTATGCTTATATCGTTTGCGAGTTTGAAGTTCCTACTCAACTAGTACAATGTATAAGGGGAGTTGACTTAGGTGTTAGGAGAACGCTATCAGATGTTCTAATAGATCCTAAACCAATCAAATTCTCAAATGTTATAGATGTTGAGAAAAGAAATAAGCTAAAAAAATTAAATGACAGGATAAGCCACCTAAAGAGATTACAGAAGTGGAATGTGCTCAAACAGCTTAGGAACTTAAGAAATAATTATGCTGTTGACAGAGAAAGAAAACTAGCTAAAAAATACGCTGCGAAATGCAATAATGAAATGGTCATAAT
>JAHIPG010000006.1 GCA_018894775.1 Nanobdellota archaeon | reverse complement strand
GCTTAATATCTTTTGTAACTAAAACCAATAATGTTAGCAGATAATAGGCTGAAGTTGCTACACAAGCAGGAATGAACTCCAGACTTTTCCCATTAAGCCATAGTAGAGACCCACTTACGTCAACAGAATAGCCAAAAAGTTGTAAGATTGGAACTGAACCATATAATGTTATTTTAGCAAGAAGAAAATAAAAAATATTGAAAGGAATAATAAGAAGCAAAAGTGCTATAGATATTCTTATTGCTAAATCCTTTATTTGTTTCATTTCTTATTATTGAACATCTCTTTTGACAATAACTTAATATCTGAAAGAAAAGGTATAGTCTTAACATGAAATAAGAGAGATAATAAAACCCATATCAACACAACATAAACAATAGACAGGAAGAAACCCCAGGCAAAATGCGCTTCCTTGAAAACACCCTCATTATTTAACAGAGTAGATATAAGCACAATAATCCTAACGATATTCATAGCAAATATCAGGGCTGTTCCAATCAAAAACATAAGAATACGCTTCCACAACTGAATACTCATAGTTATTATACACAACAATGCTAAAAAATAATAAGCAGAAGCAGTAACGCAGTACTTGACAATATTTATTGTTGCCTTACCATCTAGGATACTGATAGCATAATCAACACTAAAACTTCCTGGCTTAGGATCTGCACCGCTTTCTTCCAAGAAAGCATAAATAGTATCAAAAGTGACTTTTTCAAAAATTTCCTGAAAAACATTAATACCATAAACATAACTAGGCACTAAGAACAAAGCTAATGCTAGAATGACACGAATAATAAGCCCGAACTCATACCTCATTTTAAGAAATAATTATACTTAACATTATAAAACCTTTTCGTTTAATATAACTAATTTTAAATATGAAAATCACCCTGTGTTATATGTGAAAAAGATAAATTATCTCTGGGTAATTTTTGCTTTAACTCTTGCAAGCTTTTTTTATGACAAAAAGCTGATAACACTAATATCATATTCCAGAGTATCTCTCCTTGATAGTTTCATGGCATGGATATCAAATCCGCTTACAACAATCCTATTATTTGCAATCATAACACTATTATTATTTAGAGAAAAAAGAAAAAGAGATTGGATTCTTCCTCTTTGGCTGATCATCTTATCAACATGGGTATCTATAGGAATAATCAAGTTCATTGTTGGCAGGATAAGACCTTTTGAAGCATTAACATTACCTCTTGTGAAAGGAGCAAGCTATTCTTTTTCTGCCTGGAACGCTTCATTCCCAAGCATGCATGCAGCAGGAGCATTCGCAATGATTCCAGTAATAAATAAATTCTTTCCTCGGCTTAAGTGGTTCTGGATTATACTATCTGTTGTGATGGCTATGAGCAGATTATACTTGGGCGTACATTATCTAAGTGATATCATAGTTGGAGCAACCATAGGGGTTTTAATATCTAAAGGTATTATAACATCAAAGGAAAAACGTTTGAAAAAATGAAAAAAGAAAATTTAGAGCTAAGAAGGCAGGCATTTCACCTAATGTTTGGGTTTGTCATAGTATCACTCTATATGCTTAATATACTTACAATAACCAACCTAACACTAATATTCTTTATAGGCTTGGTTGCATCGCTGCTTAGCTGTAAGTATAATATTCCAGGCATATACTGGTTCTTGAAAAACTTTGAAAGAGAAAAAGACATTAAAACCAGTCCTGGAAGAGGAGTTCTGACATATATGGGGGGAGCTATACTTACTTTAATCTTATTTGAAGAAAAGATAGCTTTGGCCGCTATAATGATCCTTGCGGTAGGAGACTCAATATCTCATTTAGTAGGCAAACACTTTGGTAAGAGAAAATATCTGGTTACATCAAAAAAACATCTGGAAGGAACAGTAGCAGGAATATTCTTCGCAAGTTTAGTTGCATCCTTATTCGTAGGATCAAAGATGGCTTTCATAGGCAGTCTTGCAGCCATGATATTTGAATCCATAGAGATGAAGCTAGGAAAGAATATAATAGATGATAACCTAATAATCCCTTTAGTCGCCGGAATTGTTATGTCTCTGTTATGACTATTTTTCCATTTTCCATTTTCCATTTATTATAGGCAGTAATTGTACAATCCCATTTTCATATAAGATAGCATTTGCTGCAAGCCAGGTACTCATGCCTCCATATGTGTATGGCAAATCTAATCTAGTACTGGTACCAACAATAATTGTATCTCTTAGAACCTCTGGAGCATGTGTATGTCCTGTAATGCTTTTACCAAATCCAATTTCTCTGCTTCTAATACTCCCTCTGGCACCAGAAATTCCTTTGTGTCCATGACTTGCAAGTTGCCATCCTCTTATTTTATAATCATCTCTTAAACTTAAGAAGTGAACATTGGATGGTAAGTCTCCCATCATCTTTATGCCATATTCAACAGGGTTTTTACCTTCAAGTACGAGACTAGCTAACTTAAGGGATATTTTGGCATTCCATGGCTCCTTAGTGAATAGCCCGCTTTCTAGATATCTCTCAATAAAAAAAGGATGATTTGAATGGACTATATTTACTTCTCCATGCTTCATCATTTTTGCAATCCTATTTAACTCTTTGTTAGCGTTTTTTAATTCTTCTTCAATGCTTAATCTTCCTTCCTCATAAGCAATAGTTCTTTTTAAGATATCTTTCTTTTCATGTGGATTAACGCTGTGTCCGTTTAAGAAATCATGCAGGAATACTCTTTTTGGTTTAAAGAAATTAATCATCTCATCATTTGCTGCAATTGTTTTTGGATCATGATCACCCCAATGGTAGTCGCCTAAAACTATAGCTT
>JAHIPG010000100.1 GCA_018894775.1 Nanobdellota archaeon | reverse complement strand
GCAGCAGTCCTTCTCCTTGTAACATCGCCTTTCTTCTCAAGAACGCTTATGTGTTTGGACAGCTCCCTCACTTTCTTAAAATCCTTCTTCTTGAACGCAGTGTCGATAGCCTCCTTTAAAGGTCCACACATCTCATCGATTATATCAGTATGCTTCAAGAATAACTTAACAGTCTCTTTTTCCTTATCCCGTCCGAAGAACGGTAAAATTTTCAAAGCCATATTTATTACCTCCATTCCTTTTTATTTAAGCTTTTTCATAGTATAGTTTTCAAAATGAAAAATATGATGACAGCTACGACAGCACTTAAGAGAGGCGTCACAATCCATCCCTTAACAACACGTTTAACTTCCTTTTTATTGATACTCGCAACCCCTTTAACTAGGCCAACACCAGCGATACCACCAATAATGGCATGAGACGTCGATGTAGGGATAGCAAGTGCCGTAAGCAGATAAACAGTGATACCCCCACCAAGTTGAGCAGCAAAAGCCATTCTAGCATCTAGGGCCATAATTCCATTGCTTACAGTCTTCATAACATTCTTACCAAAACTAATTGAACCGAAAGCGATGAACAATCCTCCTAAGAGTCCAGCTATAACAGGAGTCATGATATCACTGCTCACAACTAAGCCCATAGCATTACCCACATTATTAGCACCAAGACTATAAGCCAAGAAAATACCACTGCCTAAAACCAAAACATAAATCAATTTATCGATAATCATAAATGAATAACGTCTCAGAGATTTATCTAAAATAAGATAAGCAATATAGCTGAGAATAAGAGCAAGGAAAGGTGAAATCAACCAATAAAGAAACATCTTACCAATCAAGCCCCAGTTAACAGTTGCCTGAACTGCAACAGCTACAGCAGCTATAGCCCCAATAACAGCTTGTGTTGTAGAAACAGGAATGCCTTTATAGGTTGATATGCTGACAAAAACTGCAGCAGCAAGCAAAGCCGAAATCACAGCAATAGAACCTAAGCTAACAGGATCAACAATTCCCTTACCAACAGTACTGATTGTATTTCCTCCCTGCAGAAAGGCTCCAGCCAAAGCAAAAATACCCACTAAAAGTGCAGCTTTCTTATAATTAAGAATTCCTGCCCCTACAGAAGTGCCCATACAGTTCGCAGAATCATTAGCGCCTATGTTCCACCCTATAAACAGACTAACCAAAACTAAAAGAACAGTAATAACTTCCATCGATAGTATAATACGCTAACTATATTTAACTTTTTCGCTGAAAATTATTGATGACATAAGATTTATATAGTCAATAAAGATTACCTTATTTAAAAAGGGTTAAGGAGGATATTAAAAATGGCAAAAGATTTTAACCGAAATACCGATTTTTTCCCTAAACTTATTGGCGAAAAATCTGATTATTCTAAAGGAACAGGGATATATCACCCAAAAAATAAGAAACTTTTTGAAAAATTAAAAAAACATAATATGAAGAAAACTTTAGTTCTTATAAAAGATAAGGAATATGCAATAACATGTGACCCAACACAGCCTTGCGAAGGATTAACATATCATGATTATGCAGGAAACAGACTTATGGACTTCAATTCACATGTAGGTGTAAACATTCTCGGTTATAATCATCCTAAAATTGTTGAGATGGGTGGAAAAATTGCTGAATCAGGAGTTGTATCCTTTATCGGAGCAGGAACAGACTTCCCTATAGTAAGCGATGCTTTGCCAGACGTAACAAACCTTAATGAACTACTCGTAAAGACAGCAAAGCAAAATGGATTCAAAAAAATAACAAGAGCTGGTGGCTGGAGTACAGGAACTGAGGCTGTTGAGAACTGTATGAAGATTGCGTATGATTGGAAGAAAAGAAAGCTTTTCAAAAAATGGGGGAATAAAGCAGAGAAAAATTGGGCTTTGCTAGAAGAAAAACTGGGCTATCCTCTATTTGGTATAGCTGCAGACAAATGCTTTCATGGAAGAACATTAGGGTCATTATCAATGACACATAGCAAAGAGGCACAGTATAAGTATTTCCCACACATACCAAATATAATACATATCCCTTATTTGGCAAAAGGAGACCAAAGAAAATTCACAATATACGAAAAAGTGAACACAAATGTTCCTTTAGAAAAATTACTTCAAGATGGGAACTTAGAAAAAATCTTAGCAGACGGACAAATACCTATTGATTTATTGGCATTCATCTGTTTAGAGCCTATTCAAGGAGAAGGTGGTTATAAAATACCTAAGGAAGGATTCTTACAAGATATGGTAGACTTCTGTAAATTAAACGATGTAGTTTACATAGATGATGAAGTACAGGCAGGAATGGGAAGAACTGGAAAATTCTTTGCATTAAGCCACTATGTAGAGAATCCATCAAATGTAGTGATAGCAATGGCAAAAGGTTTACATGTCTCTGCTATTTTGATAGAAGAAAATATGAACTATGAAGAGCAGGGAAGAGCTTCTACAACCTCAGGTTATGGAAGATTATCAGACATCGCAATAGGTTATGCAAAAATGGAAGCAATCCTAGAAAATAATGGAGCCTTGATGAAGAACGCTACAAAGATGGGTAACTATTTCAAAAAAGAAGTAAAAAAAATAAATAATGGAATACTGACAAGAATTGACGGAGAAGGACTATTACTCGTCACAGATTTTGAAACACCTGAGATTAGGAATAAAGCATTTGAACGAATAGTAGAAAAAGGACTAATACCCTTAACAGTAGGTGTAAAAGGCATCAGATGGATTCCAGCATTAGATGTTAGAAAACAAGAAATAGACTATGCTGTAAAGACAATTGAGGAAGTTATAAAAACCCTCTAATTTCTTATTTTTCTTATATGAAAGTATTTGTAAAGACATTCGGCTGCGAACTCAATAAAGCAGACAGTGAGGTAATCTCCGGAATTTTATATAAATCAGGATTTAAACTAGTGAATAATATAAAAAGTGCTAAGATAGTTGTAGTTAATACATGCGGTGTAAAATTACCAACACAACACAAAGTGTTAGATTATATTAAAAGGATTCCTAAAAGCAAAAAAGTAGTTGTTGGTGGTTGCCTGCCAAGAATGATTGATGTGAAAGAATCCGCTCCGAATACTGGTTTAGTCTTTGATACCAACTCAATAACCAAAATAGTAGAACTGATCAAAAAGAATAAGAGTTTCCTATCTGATACTAAAGAGAACAGAATAGGCAAACCGGTTGTAAGGATAAAAAAAGATACTTCAATAATACCTATATCACAAGGATGTTTAGG
>JAHIPG010000099.1 GCA_018894775.1 Nanobdellota archaeon | reverse complement strand
TAAATGTGAGTGGAAAAAGACTCTTGATAGTGATCAGATACACAGATCGTATAAATGTGAAAATAAAAGATAAGATGATATTCCATAAAAAAGGTCAATCAGAGGTTCTAACAATTACTTTATTATTTGAGGTTCTAGCAGGTTTTCTACTTGCAGGGATACTTATATACGCGACATTCACCACAAGTGATGTGGAAGGTTTCAGTGCAAACTATCTGCAAGCAGACCATGATTTCCTGATAAGCACAATAAAAGCATTACCAGGAGATATAGAGTTGGATTATGAAACCGGCGGCTATAGATATGAGAACGGGAAATTCTATAAAGGCTCTTTGAACCAGAATTATATCATTAAAATCAAAAAAATAGACGGTGAGATAAGTGAAGTTTCTGAACGTAAATAAAAAAGCAGCTTATGATCTTGGAAGAAGGTCAATATATTTTATTGTAGTTATAATGATAGTACTTCTCATATTCGTTTATGTAACCAACTCAATAAACTCTTACCAAATCAAGAATGTCATTTATCTAAACAAAGTTGTTGACGTTGCACATGTAAAACTCATAGAAAAATGCATATCAAAAGAAGAAAACGGCAGAATATACATTGGTGAATTAGCCAAGCTTAATTTTGATGTTGATACAATAAAAAAGTGTGTGGAATCTGATGAGAATCTGGGAGTTAGACATTTTGGGATAACCATTGAAGGACAAGAGCCGATAAAGACAGACTATGATTCACTGATAGAATATAACACTTATATAAGATATTTCAAATTCCAGAATCAAATGAAAGAGGTAACAATTGAACTTGAAAAAATCCAGATATATTCATAAAAAAGGTCAGACTGAAGACATATTCGCAGATTTTATACCTGCAATAATAATCATAATCATAGCAGGATTCATCATGCAAAACTTCTCATCAGATGCTGAAGAAAAAATATCTGTGCGATTGATAGAACTAGATAAACATTTAGGATATAAATCAGATGTCAGGGATTTTCTAAGATATCCTGTATCCCCAGATTTGAAGGAAGAAGGCTGTGTTGCTACAAGATTCACTGTGGCAGATCTGGTAACAGCTGTAGACCCTAAAGAAAAAGAAAATGATCCATGTTTAAAACTCTTACAGAAAGTCACTTTTGAATTTGATAAACAGGTTGATGAGCAGCTTATTATTTTTAAAGATTTTTCATTTGACTTATCTACAAAAGTGGATCTTTCATTTGACTTATTTACAAAAGTAGAGCTTCAATACCCTGATTACCATCATACTATAACAGTCGTTCCTTCTAAAGATCTATATCTGAAGAGGGAAACTTCAGCTTACGTCCCTCTAAGAAATGGAGGACATGTCAATGTCAAATTAATGTTTGAATCTGAATCAGTAGGTGAGGATGATAATTAAATGAAAAAAATATTCAAGAAAGGAACAGTAGTTTTACTAATCTCATCATTATCTTTCTTGTTAATCGTATTCCTACTTGCAGATTATCAATTGAATTCAAATTACCTGGGCCAAAATGAGATAGAAGTCATTGCGATTGCTGATGAAGCTGAAAGCGCCCTATTCTATATTGATCAGATGATAAAGCTCTCAATAGCAGAGACATGGGGAAACACTTATGGAAGAATCAATTCTACACTTGATGCTGAAAAAGGCTACATGTTCGCAGACCGTTGCAGGACTTTGACTGATTTTGGTGCATGCAAGTCTGATTTTGAGATAGAATTTAGGAACTCTGTGCTCTTAAGGAACATTGCCCGTTTTAATGAACTCTATTCTCAAGATTTCAAAACAGGAGATTTTGATATTGAGATAAAGTCTTATGGATCAAATGATAATCTAGAAGGACTGGAAATAATTGGTACCACAGACAAAAAGATAGAAATAGATAAAGATGGCATAATCTATAAAATAGCCCCAAAATTCCACATACAGAGATTCACTATTGATGAAATGGACCTTCTTACCGGAAAGGCAGAACACATAAAAAGTCTGCGCTTAGAAAAACAAAGTCTTGAATTTTTTGATAAGCTAAGCAAAGCTATGAAAGACTGCGTGTCTGTGAAAGAGAACATATATCCATGCAGGTGTGACGGTTCAGATATCCCTATCCAAGAAAAATCTGAAGAATATACTATGAAAATAAATCAGATTGCTGAGAAAGAATATAAACTTCAGCTTTGGAAAGAAGAGACTTCTACTATAGAAAAAGAAGAAACCATAAAAGGAAAACTTTTGGGCCTTTATATTAATGAAAATGTAAGAACCATATTTGATGAGCCTATAGATTATATTGTTACTTTTGATGAACCTTATTACCTTATGCATTATCCGGAACATAATCTGAACGCATTCGGTTCATATTTCATTCCCGCAAGTAAAAGGGGAAGCAATCCTCATGAACTATGTTCTGTTGTAGAAAGACCTACCTATAATCCTTAGGTTATTTCTTTTGTTTAGTTTATTCTTTAAGGTTTCTTAATACTTTTTACAGCATTGATTACAGTCGCAGCTAGACCACCATACATGCTTGCGTATCCTGCAGCTCCTGCAAAAGATTCCTTGTCATAGAACATATCAGGTGTATAATGTCCAATATGGGTGAATATTGTGCTTAATGCTTCTCCTATAGAATGATCATAGAAGATAGAATCATAAAGCTCGTACGCAAGGTCTTCCAATCCAGGAGTACCTAGTTCATGAGATGCGTAACTAACCAAACAAGCTCCTAACGCTGTGAATCCTAAACTTTTTGCAAATCCCATTTTATATTTACCTCCTTTATTACTTCCAGTATCCTCCTTTTCTTTGGTCAAAATATTCATTATGAGTTTCTCCGGTTTCATTGTGTACCCACTCAGCACCACATCCTGTATTTCCAAAGATAGCGTCTTCTAATCCACCTTTTGAATAGACTGTTGTTCCTCCCTTCTTACACTCCCATTTTTTCTCTCCATATTTATCTTTTTCAATGAATTCAAATTTATTTTTGTATCTGCATTCTTCACATCCTGCTTTTACGGAACTCTTTCTCATTTGTATTCCTCCTATTTTATTACTACTTCTTAATAGTAACTGCGTTATATAAACCTTTCGCTTTTTTAGATAGTATTTTATGTCCAGAGCCTTTCTAAGCCTTGAAAACAGGCTTTTGTAGGGTTAAAAATTGGCATCTAGAAGCCTTCCAGAACCGCTATACAGAATATTTATATACGAAAAAGTCCTAAATTAAAAGTATGAATAAGAACATCTATCTACTCATATTTCTAGCATTATTCTTAATCCCTATAGTATCAGCAGATGTGATGGAAGGGGTTGCAGATGTATTAGGGATAATCTTTGATGAAACAGACGAAGACCTAATCTTTGTAAAAGCAGGACTCTGGATGGTATTATTCTTCCTAATCTTCAAAGGATCTGAAAAGATATTCCCAGGCAACAAAGGAGGACCTTTAATCATTGCATTTGTTATTGCCATAATAGGTACAAGATATATGCCTCAAGAATATCTGGATTATATAGCAGGTGGATATACATACTTATTCGCTTTCATATTTTTCCTTATCCCATTTTTCTTAGGAAGCGTATTCGGAGACATGTTAAAATTCGGCAAAGGAGCCAAAACAGTCCTAATAATAGCATTATACGCAGCATTTGCCTACGGAATCACACAATGGACTGGAATGCCTTTAGGGGATGAAGCATCAAACATAGTATATGAAGTCTTAGACTGGGTGAACGAGAATACTGAAGCAACATGGGTAATAGTTGCTGTTATATGTGGACTGCTATTATGGATGGCAACCAAAAGTAGGTTTGGGGGAGGACCTTCTGAACCTACAAGCCCATTTGTAAGGAAATTAGTAACATTTTTAGTAGGAACATCTATAATCATAGCACTGTTATATTTCTTTGAATATTCACTTCCACAATTCATCGCAATAGCAATAATCGCACTATTTATTATTTATGTTTTATTCAGATCAACAACTCCTGCTCCACAAGGTATGAGAGGACCAGGATTCTTCTCAGGATTGGGGAGAGGGGCAAGGGGGGCATGGGGACTTGCAAAAGGGAGAGCACAGCCGCACTTGGATAAGACAAAAGCATGGGCAGCCAAGAAAAAATTACGATTTAAAAGACAGGCAACCCTAAAAATCGGCTCAATGAGGCAAGAGAGACAATTAATAAAACAGAGAAATAAGATTATTGCTCAGCTTAGGAAATTTCCTGGAGGTAAAGCATTACAAACACCTGCTTATAAAAATTTAAGAGCACAAGAAATCCAGCTAAGGAATAAAATAAACCAGCTAAAAAGAAGGTTAGGGAAAACTGATTTTGTTTGAAGGGTTATTTTCTTCTTCTCATTAAATAGATAAACAAACCAGCACCAATAGCGCACACTACAAACTTCTGTCCAGGTGTAGCTGTATCCCATCTATAAGCAATTTCATCTTTTAACTCCTCATATTTTTGATCTACATTTGCCCAAAATTCACTTCTTTTAATCTTAGCCATTTCAGGATCAATGTACTTATCATCAAAATCCTTAATCTTATCATAAAGACCGTCAGCCTGAGAAAAGAACCATTCATCATCAATTTGATCCTGTAACTTCTCACTAAGCTTGTCAGCCTTCCTATAATCTCCTTTATTATAATAATGCTTTACTCTCCTGAAATCATCCCCATACTGAACAATCTTTTGATTCTGCTGAGTCTTATGCTTACCATATTGCTCATAACCTTTATATCCTCCAAACCCTGCTACCCAAAGACCACTAAGTAATGTAGTATAAACCAACCCTTTCTTTAATCCATACTTTAAGGATTTTTCTTTTGTTTTCTGCCTACTT
>JAHIPG010000098.1 GCA_018894775.1 Nanobdellota archaeon | reverse complement strand
GAGCACCTATGCTGTATGCCTTAAGCAGCTTCTTAGTAGAAGTATTAACCAAAGTCCTAAGCCAGGTAGAAATGCCCAAAACAAGTATGGCTATGCCTATCACAATATCAGCTGTAAGTATAGACCCAGGTTTTATAATAACTTATGTGATAACTGCTATGGTAATAACAGCCATTCTAGGTTCAATGGTTTTAGGCCTGATCAAACAAGGTGAAGAAAAACAAGGATTAAAATACGCTCCTATGTTGGTTGCCTTTGCATTAGGGGTATTCTTTGTTATAAGGTTCTTGATATCAGCTCTGCTTTCAGGATTATTTATTATTTAATTCAAAAATTATTTAAAACCTAAAGAATCCATAAAACACTATGAAGAAAGTCAAACGTAAAACTTCTGCAAAAAAAGAGGTAGCAGTTGAAAAAAGGATAAAGACTGGCATTCCTGGTTTAGACGAAGTGATGGCTGGCGGTTTTGAAAATAATTCTGTAAATCTAGTAAGCGGTGGTGCTGGAACAGGAAAATCAATATTCGCAATGCAATTCATAGTCAATGGAATAAAAGAATTCAATGAACCAGGAGTATTCGTAACATTTGAAGAAGAAAAAGAAAAAATACAAAAACACATGTTAAAGATGGGCTGGGACCTAAAAAAATTAGAAGCAGAAAAAAAATTAGTGGTAATACAATACACTCCTGAACAAGTAAAAAAGATGATGGATGAAGGGGGAGGTGAGGTAGAATTAGAAATAAGCAAAATAAAAGCTAAAAGAGTAGTCATAGATTCCTTAACAGCGTTCAGCTTATTATTCAAAGAGGGGCTTGCAAGAAGAGAAGCATTACTAGATTTATTTAAAATAATAGGAAGGTGGGGATGCACAGCATTGTTAGTAGGGGAACACGAATCAGATGTAGAAAGACATCAAAGTAGGGATGTAGAATTTGAGGTTGACGGAATAATCTTGTTGTATTATCTAAGAAAAGGAGATACAAGAAACAGGGCTTTGGAAATACTAAAATTAAGAGGCTCAAAACACTCAACAAGAATATTTCCTATGAAAATAACAGACAATGGGATAAAGATATATCCTGATGAAGCTGTATTCTAAAGTAATATATTGTCATATATAATCAATTTCTAAGAATAACTTTTATAAACACTTAATGAGAAATCTTCTATTACTATGAAATCAAAATATGTATACTCTTTCGAAGAAGGAAAGAAAGAAATGAAAGAAATTCTTGGTGGTAAAGGTGCAAACCTTGCTGAAATGACATCCTTAGGGATACCAGTCCCACCAGGCTTCATCGTCACCACAGAAGTATGTGAGGAATACTACGAAAACGACAAGAAGTATCCAGGGGAAGTGTTAAAGCAGATTGAGGAAAAGCTTGCAGAGCTAGAGAAAAAGATTGGTAAAAAGCTCGGAGCAAAAGAAGATCCATTACTAGTCTCAGTCAGATCTGGTGCGGCAATATCAATGCCTGGAATGATGGACACAGTGCTTAACTTAGGACTTAATGATGAGTCTGTCATAGGTCTTGCTGAAAAGACCAAGAATGAAAGATTCGCATGGGATTCTTACAGAAGATTCATCCAGATGTTTGGAGATGTAGTCATGGGTGTAGAACACCACAAGTTTGAAGAACAACTAACAGAAATGAAGAAGGCAAAAGGTGTTGAAACAGACACAGAACTAGACGCTGAAGACCTAAAAAAGCTTGTTGAGAAATTCAAAGAAATTGTAAAAAAATCAGCAGGAAAACTATTCCCAAATGATCCAAGAGAACAAATGCAAATGTCTATCAACGCTGTATTCGGCTCATGGAACAACGACAGGGCTGTCTCATATAGAAGAATCAATAACATCAAAGGTCTAAAGGGGACAGCTATTAATGTACAAGTCATGGTTTATGGAAACATGGGAAAAACATCCGGAACAGGTGTATACTTCACAAGAGATCCATCCACTGGGGAAAATAAATTCTATGGTGAATTCCTGATGAATGCTCAGGGAGAAGACGTGGTCGCAGGAATCAGAACACCTAGAGACATAGAAGAACTGAAAGACGAACTTCCAAAATGCTATGCTGAACTGGTTGAAATATACAAAAAGATAGAGGGACATTACAAAGAAATGCAGGACATGGAGTTCACAATCCAAGAAGGTAAATTATACATCCTGCAGACAAGATCCGGAAAAAGGACAGCACACGCAGCAGTAAAAATTGCTGTAGATATGGTTGATGAAAAACTTATCGACGAGAAAACAGCTGTAATGAGAATACCTGCAGAACAGATTGATACACTCTTACATAAACAGATAGATCCTGTAGCAAAAAAAGAATTTGACGTTCTTGCAAAAGGATTGCCAGCATCACCAGGAGCAGCAGTAGGACAGGTAGTCTTCACAGCAGAAAAAGCAAGAGACTGGCAGAAAGAAGGAAAGAAAGTAATCCTTGTGAGAACAGAAACCTCACCTGAAGACATTGAAGGAATGGATGCCGCAAAAGGAGTCCTGACATCAAGAGGGGGAATGACATCACACGCAGCAGTCGTAGCAAGAGGAATGGGAAAATGCTGTGTAGCAGGAGCAGACAAAGTAAAGATTAACGAAAAAGAAGGATACTTCATGGTAGAAGGTGTTAAGATAAAAGAAGGGGATATAATAACACTTGATGGTTCTACAGGAGAATTATTCGAAGGAGAACTCGGCGTTGTAGATCCAGAACTATCAGATGACTTCGAAAAACTGATGGGCTGGGCAGATAAATTCAGAAAACTAAAAGTAAGAACAAACGCAGATACGCCACATGATTCAAAAGTTGCAATAGGATTCGGAGCAGAAGGTATAGGTCTTTGCAGAACAGAGCACATGTTCTTCCAGGGAGACAGAATCAAAGCAGTAAGAGAAATGATTTTAGCCTATGATGAAGAAGGTAGAAGAAAAGCTCTAGCAAAACTATTGCCTTACCAAAAAGAAGATTTCATGGGAATATTCAAAGAGATGGACGGCAGGCCAGTAACAATAAGGCTGTTGGACCCACCATTACATGAATTCCTTCCACATGGTGAGAAAGAGATAGAAGAGATAGCAAAAGTGTTAGACGTATCAGTAGAAAAATTAAAAGAAAAAATCAATGAACTAAAAGAATTCAACCCTATGCTTGGACACAGAGGTTGCAGGCTGGTTGTAACATATCCAGAAATAGCAGAGATGCAGACAGAAGCGATAATCAGCGCAGCATGTGAACTAGTAAAAAAAGGCAAAAAAGTAGTACCAGAGATAATGGTTCCATTGGTAGGGATGAAACAAGAGTTTGATTTCAATGAAGAGATAATAAGAAGAGTAGCAGAAGAAACAATCAAAAAATACGGCGTTAAGCTTGATTACCTCGTCGGAACAATGATAGAAGTCCCAAGAGGAGCGTTAATAGCTGATGAGTTGGCAAAAAAAGCAGAATTCTTCAGCTTTGGAACAAATGATTTGACACAGATGACATTCGGATTCTCAAGAGATGACGCAGGAAGATTCATCACAGACTATATGGAAAAAGGACTTTTCGAAAAAGATCCGTTCCAAACGCTGGACCAGACAGGAACAGGACAACTAATGAAAATAGCAATAAAGAAAGGTAGAAAAGTAAGAAAAGACCTGAAACTAGGAATCTGTGGAGAACATGGTGGAGAACCTGAATCAGTCAAATTCTGCCATAAGATAGGACTAGACTATGTCAGTTGTTCACCTTTTAGAGTACCTATTGCAAGACTGGTAGCAGCACAAGCAGCGCTAGAAGAATAAATTTCTTCTTTTTCTTTTTTATAAATAAATTGTTTAGAATACAAATTTTTAAAAATAAAACAACCTAATTATAAACTATGGCAAAAGTAAGCTTAAAAGAATTAAGGGTTAAGAAGAAATCCAAGAAAGTAGAGAGATTCATGCCTGAGAAGATAAAGAAAGCCTTGCTTGCATCAGGAGGACAGGTAAGAGAGGCAGCACAAACGACAAGAGATGTGGTAAACTACATCCTCCATAACTCAAAAAGTCCAGTGGTAACCTTCAAAAACATAGGAAAAGAGATATTCAGAGAACTGAAAGACAAAAATAAAAAATTAGCAGATCATTTCAAGGACTATATGAATAGTAAAAACGTATGTGCATAGCTAAATAATTGTTCTCAAAGAATAAAATGGGTTTTGCCCATTTAATCTCCATGTGGAGATTAATGTCATCATTTTTGCTAAAACATCTGCACCATCTTGGTTTCTTAATGTTCCCATAATCCTTTTCATGACGACCATTTCTCTTAATGAACGCTCTGCGTTATTGTTGGTGGGTTCAATTTGAGGATGAATTATTCTTGTGAACCAGAATTCTAAACCATTTTTAATAGTAGTAATTACTGTAGATAAATGATTATATGAAGAATACATTTGGATTAATTGCTTCATTTCTCCGATGCATTTATCATACAGCTTTTGTCTTTTATCTGGAGGATCTTTTACCCTCGCAGATTTAACTTTAGCAAATAAATCTTTCATCCATTGATGCATCGGTTTTGCATCTTCATGCTTTTCAGCCATCTCTTTTGTCTCCCTCAGAATGTGAGCCCAGCATCTCTGCAAATATTTTGTATATTCCTTGTAAGCTGACAGGCCATCACAAATGATAATCCCTCGATATTTG
>JAHIPG010000097.1 GCA_018894775.1 Nanobdellota archaeon | reverse complement strand
TATTTTTAGTTTTGTTTTTTCAAGAATTATATTTTTCTTAATGTTTTTTTCATCTATGTTTATACTATTAAAAATCAAAAACTCCTTAAAATTTAATGGGAATACTTCAAAAGTTAGGTTTCTTCCTGTTAAGAGTGTAGAATATTCTTTTTTCAGAAGGTAAGAACAAGAACCTGAAATAATGAACTTGTCATTTGTTTTTAGATCATATTTTTTTCTTATCCAAGATTCCCATCCATCTTTCCTATGTATTTCATCAAGAAATATGTAAGCTTTTTTATCAATGTTTAAATTTTCTCTATAACTTTGATAAATATTTTCTAATGTGTCTTTTGTTAGTTTCTTATCTTCTAAATTTACAAAAAGTATTTGTTTTTGATCAACACCCGATTTTAATAGATTATTAATTATTTGATACATTAATGTGCTTTTGCCAGCTCTTCTGACACCAGTTATTATTGTTATTTCCTTTATTTTTATAGAGTTAATTAAATCTTTATATAGGGACCTCTCTGCTCCTTTTAATTCTTCAAGCAATCCTTTATTTTCCCACCAAGGGTTCCATTCATTTAATTTTCTTACATCCATGTTACATTATAGTGTAACAAATAGTATATAAATGTTACGTTTTAATGTAACTTGATAAGAATGGTTGGTATTATTACAGCTGATGCCCGAGTATGAAATCTGACATTTCTTACAAATAAGAAGAAGTATAAAAAAGCTTGTTATTTAAGAAAAAGATATGTTTATTTGAGTGATATTACCTGATATTTTGCTTGATTACTTTCAATTGTTAAGATTCCTGCCATGCCTTGTTTGTCTTTTTTTTACCATTGTAAGAACAAAGAATAAAAAGATAGTTTAAAAGAGTTTCTTTTATGAGTTATCTTCCTCGACAAAAGCATTATACCCTACCATCTCAACCTTTTTATCTTTAATACGGGGCATGCCATCTAAATAAGTAACAATAACATCCTTTCCATCATGCTTTGCAAGGTATGAGTACATCTTGTCCTCATTCTGCAGGACGGATCCAACGGCAATAATTTTAGCTATTGAAAAGAAATACGTATGCCTTCGTTTCTGGATCTTGCTGACCCAGCCTAGGTTTTTGAAGTTGAGCAATACCATGACTATAAAATATAATAGTATGATGTAGTCTCTTATTGCAAAACCCCTTTTTGCGCCTAAACTAAAAAGAATGTTTTCCTATAAATAAAATTGTAATCGTTTATTAAATTTTTCTTTATATTTTATATAGTGTTATATAATTTTTTTTAAGAAATCACTATTAATATTAAAAAAAGATAAAAAAAGTTTTTTTTATTTGACGGTAAAGCAGGTTGTTACCTTCTTCCAGGTTGCTAGGTCTTTGACTTCGCCGCAGTATTTTCCTTCCCAGTCGTAATAGGTCTTGAATTTTAGTGTTCCTGTGATCCCGGGATTGCATTTGTTGCTGTTACAGTTTTCAAATTTTTGTGTTCTTACTATCTTTCCCCACTTTCTTCCACCTTCCATCTCTCTAATATACAATGTTCCACTGCCTGCTTCTGTGCCTGGTATTTCTGTGAAGTATACGTATTTTCCTTTACCTATTGCAGGGTTTGTTTCACTCATAACATTAACATTGGAAGATACATAAAGCTTAGTCATTTCTGTTTTAGTAGTATGCCCTGTAAACTTTTCAAAGTTTAATGTAACCAATGCAGCTATTAGTATGAAGACTATCGTTACAAGTATTGTTCTGTTATTTTTCATTTTTTAGCTTTGCCTCCTTGGTGTTTAAAGGGATTATATCTCCCATTTAAATGTAACCGGATTTGATTTTTCAGTATGAAAAAATTCTGCTGATGGAGCTTGTGTGGCTTAAGATTATTTTTTGCTCCATCACAGCAGACAAAAGGTTTTTTGGGTAAAAAATTTGGTAAAAAAGTGGTTTGTTATTTCTTTCTTTTTTTTGAAGATGTTTTTTTTTCTAATACGCTCATCTCTTTTTTGTTCAACTTCTTTTTAGAGTATATCTTTGTTATTATCTTCAAGATTGTTGAATCATTCAAAATCCTATTACTATTGCGAATTAACTTTATTACTAGTTCTCTCTGTTTTTTGAATAAATCTTTTTCCTTCATAATTATTATTCTACTTTGAAACAATCTCCTACTTCTTTGTTAGTTTCTACATCTACTACTCTTGCACAGTAATCTCCTTTCCAGCTGTATTCTACTTTGAAGGTTATTGATTTCTCTTTTTTGCAGATGCTTCCACAGCCTGGTATATAGACTTGTTTAATTTTTTCTTCGTTTGAGTCATAAATTTTTATTGTTGTCTTATAGCCATATTCCTCGTTTGGAATGACTTTGATTGTTACAATATCTAGTGGCTTGGCTATTTCTGGTGTTATTGCCATGGTTGTTGTTTCAGATTGTTCTGTTTCCTCAGGAAGTGGAGTGGTTGTTTCTTCTGGAGCAGTTTCTGGTTCTGACTCAGCTACGATTTCTTCTTCCTCAACAGGTTGTTCAGTCTCTTCAGCAGGTTGTTCAGCTTCTATTTCTTCTTCTACTGGAGTTGCTTCTTCTGCTTCTTTAGCACCTCCAAAGATTGGCTTATTCACGTCTATTTCTTTAAGGCTTTCACACCCTGCGATGAATAGGGACACTAGCAGAATCATTAAAACTGCTACGACTTTTGATTTCATTTAAAAATCACCTCTTTCTTAGTGATTGTTTTGAGATTATCCGCCTATTAAATCTTTTTTTTATATCGAATTTCGATACTATAATAATTTTTATAAACAAAAAAGGATGATTAAAAGGATATATAAAAGGAAAATTTATATAATGAGGTGAAAGTATGAGAAAAGAATATGTTGCTATACATCAGCGGAAAAGATTAGGCATTTCCGTTTCTGAGAATATTGCAAAACTAGTAAAAAAGCTGAAAAAGCACAAGAAGAGTAAAAAGCATAAAAAACAAAAGAAAACACAATTAAAAAAAGTAGTGAAGAAAAAGGCAGTTGAGAAAAAGGTAGTTAAGAAAAAAGGTAAAAAGAAAAAAGGACGATCCAAAAAGAGCAAGAGGTAAAGAACTATGAGAAAAAATTATGACCCTGTCCATAAGAGGAAAACATTAGGTGTTTCTGCAGTTGGACAATCTAAAGAAGAAAAGGTTGAACCTAAGAAGAAATATAATAAGCGTAAAAAAACAAAACAAAAGAAGGAAGAATCAACGTCAGCGGAGGCAAGGAAAATGGAAAAAGAAATTGAAGAAGATCTAGAAGAGGAAGAGAAGGAAGAAGAGCCGGAAGAAGAGAAAGAAGAGAAGGAAGAAGAACCTGAAGAAGAAAAAGAAGAAGAGAAGGAAGAAGAACCTGAAGAAGAGAAAGAAGAGAAGGAAGGATCATTTTAATAAAAAATATTCTTATTAAGTTTTATGAAACACTATAGAACAATCCATGACAAGGAGGAGAGAGGAAAAAAGAAAAGACGTTTATCTGAAGAATTACTAATATCTAAAGCTGAAGAGGTGTTTGAACGGATGAGCAAAGAAAAATTCATCCGTGACTTAGCAAAAAGATTGGATAACATATCTATAAGAATAGACTTAATAGGAACACCAGAGACAAGTTTCATAATCGCTGTAAAAAAAGGTAAGCTAAAATTTCTAACAGAACACATCTACGCAGATATGGCTGTAGGGATACATAAAAAATACTTTCTTGAATTACTGGAAAACCCACCAGAATTTGGCAACATGAAAATAATACACAATAACATAATTTTCAGGAAAGGCAGGGTTAAGCTGTTCAAATATGCCCAACCATTACTAGCTTCCACCCTATTTTCAGGGGTAAAAGAAGTCATACAAAAGAATAAATCGTCCAAGGTCCGCTAAAATGGACTCTAAACCCCTGTCTACTGCTTATATTCCTTAACGACTTTTGAAGTTCTTTGACCTTATTTTTATGCACAAGACATGACATGCTGAGTAAAGGCTTTTCATCATCTTCATCCTCTTTTATTTTTATATCATCAACAATTTCCTTGATCTGGTTGTAAAATTTTTTTCTAAATTTTGTTAATTCTTCCAACACATCTTTTCTTAGCTTTTTCTGTTTGAGAATGTAATCTTTTACACTCCCTTTTAATTCAGATTTTTTAGGTTCAGGGTCATAGAATATTTGAACAATAAATTCTGATTTGTCTTTAAGGCTTTCCAGCTTTTTTTTGAATGTTTCATAATTCTTCTCTAAAAAAGGTTCTGCCTTCTCTTTTTTGATAAAAGTATTCATGCCAAATGGTATAACTGTATTAAATTTTTTCGTTAAGAAACTTATAACATACTGATGGCATATCAAATGATCCTCCACGTTTAGTTTTGCTTCTTTGTCAGAATCGTGCACGACCAAGCTTACGTCTTTATGGGGTATCGTGTAAACTTCCTTGTCTTCTACACCTATGTAGCCAAAACTTTGCTTAATATTTTTGTTTATTATGCAGTATACGTAATTCATTTTTTGAATAAAACTTTTGAAAATTCTGTTAAATCTTCTAGCCCTTTTATTTCATGCGGAAATAAAGGCATAACTGTTATTTTATGCTTTGATAACCTTTTCTTCAGCTCTTTAGCGTAACCAATCTGCTGTTTTCTTTGCGACGAACACAAGCTGCACTTGTTTTTTGGCACTAACTTGTTAATTACAGTATGTTCTGATGCAACCTTGAGCTTATCAAGATTGTTGACAAGCCTTTCTGTTTGGTAAACTCCTAATGCTTCAGGTATCGTCACTGTAACAAACTGTGTCTTTTTGGGATTTGTAATGACTTTCTTAGCTTTCTTGACAGTGTCAAGCATTGTTTTAAGTGATTCACCAACATCCCCTATGATAGGATATTTTCTTTTTATCTGTATCAGAACCTTGGCCCAGTCTATAGCTGTATCCGGCAAAGCTAACAACCTTATAGTATGGCCTGTAGGTGCTGTGTCTAGTATGTATAAGTCATGTTCCTTGCTTTCTATGAAATCAATTATCTTTTTTAGTGCCATGAGCTCATCCACACCCGGAGGACTCAAGTCGAAAAGATCAGCCATTATTTTCTCATCGACCGGAAGTCTTAATCCCACTCCTTTTTTTGACCTGAAAGTGCCTTCAAAAAATGATTTGATCTCTTTTTTATATTTGTCTTTTAAATCTTTGAAGAGTTTTTCTGCGTCTATTTCTAATGCATCAACATTGTCTGTTACCCTTGTTATTTTATTCCCAATACTGCAGTTGAAGGAATCAGATAATGAATGTGCAGGGTCTGTTGAGAATACAAGGACTTTTTTTCCCTGCTTGGCTGCCTGTAGCGCTGTTGCAGCAGCTACTGTAGTCTTGCCGGTCCCGCCTTTGCCTCCAAAGAGAAGCAGTTTAAGATCTTTGTTTTTTAGAATGCTGTGTATTTCTGATTTTTCTTTTGAAAATATCTCAAAACTTAAAGATTTTATGATTTTAAGCTCATAATTTTTGCTGTATAATGCCTTACTGAATATGAGCAGGTCTTTTAGACCTTTTAATTCATGAGGGAACAAGGGGATTTCTTTAACATTATAATTTGAAAATGCTCCTTTAAGTTCTTTCACGTATCCCTGTTGCTGTTTCCTCCTTGTTATGCAATAATCGCACTTGTTAACCGGAATTACCATATTTACCATTATACTTCCTACAGGGATATTATTATGTTCAAGCATCTGCATGAACCTTTTAGTTTCATAGACTCCCAATGCTTCAGGTATTGTTATCATTGTAAACTGTGTTTTTCCAGAATCAGTTAGGGCTGACATAACTCTTTTTATATCCTGGCGCATCTTTTTCAGGAACTTATCTGATCTGTCATCTACTGTCCTGCCTGTGAATGTTTTCATTAAGAGCTTCTTTTTGCCGTGCATCTCAGCCAGCACATCAACCCATTTGCTCATAAGTGCTGGGAGGGTTAACAGCCTCATAGTATGACCGGTAGGTGCAGTGTCTAAAATATACATGTCGTATTCTGCCTCATCCAGGAAATCCATTATTTTGATCAAGGCCATCACTTCATCCATTCCTGGCAGGGAAAGCTTTGCAAAATTGTTTATATCCTCATCATCCAGGTAAGTTCCTTCGTTAATTATCTCCCTGAATATGTCACCATTTTCCTCCTTAAATTGTTCCAGAAGCGATTCTGCATCGATTTCCAATGCGTCAACATTTTCTGTAATCTTTGTAACCTTATCCCCTATCTTTTTGTCAAAAGAGTCTGAAAGAGAGAGTACAGGGTCTGTTGAGAATACAAGGACTTTTTTGCCCTGCTTGGCTGCCTGCAGCGCTGTTGCAGCAGCTAGAGTAGTCTTGCCGGTTCCTCCCTTGCCTCCAAAGAGAAGCAGTTGTTTTTTGAAAATATCCATGTTTTAAAGTCTTGTTTCATGAAGTTTAGATTCTTCTAATCTTTCTTTTGATTTTTTTATGAGCTTTTTGGATTTTTTTAATTTTTCTTTTAGAATAGCTTTTCTTTCTTCATACTCTTTTTTACCCATATGTTCTTCCTTGTATCTAATTTCAAGTTTCTTTATCTCATCTTCTAGTCTGTTTATTTCATCCCAGTCTTCAAGCTGTTTTTTGGGTTTATTTTTTGATTCTCTTAACTTTTTGTTGATATCAGCCTTCTCTTTTTTGTATGTTTCCTGGCTTATCTTCTTTCCCTTGTATCTTTTTTCAAGCTGCTCTAAAGCGTCCTCTAAGTCATTTTTCCATTTCCCAAAACGTTGCAAGTCTGCTGTGCTCCCAAGAAATTGTAAAAATCGTTTTGCAAATCCGAACATTTTATCATCTCACCTCTTCTTATGTTGCGATAGCCATAATCCTTTTTTGGATGGCATTTTTAAGTTCTTTACTATTATTTGAATGAAGTTTTATTATGTTGTTATCATTTAACGTGATATGAAGTTCCTCATTATCTCCTTCTTTTCCGTTTGTTACGTTTTTTATCCTGTTAATGTTTGCTTTGAATAACATTTCTTCAGGCTCCTTCCTGAAAAGTAATACTCTTTTATTGGTAACATAAACCTGTCCTTTTCTCCATGCGCTGTATATTCCCTCGCTGTAGTAAAGTGAGCCGAACGTTTTGAGCATTACTTCTTCCCCCTCCAGCAATGGAATCTTTACCTGTTCCACTCTTGCGATTGCTCTTTGTGCCTGGTCCCAATCCTTCATCATGCCATACTTTAGCATGGTTTCCATGCCTGCAAGCGCTGCTTTAAGGTTTATGCCTACCAAGGGTACGCCGGCTACTGATATGATTATGTCAGCATTGATTACAAGCCCTTTTTCCAGAACCCTGTCTAATAAATCCACTAATGTTGCGTTAACTTCCCTTGTAGGTTCCATTTTATACGAATGAGTATGGAGGCCAAGGCCCGGTAAACCTTACCGAAAACTCCTTTGATTTGTTAATTTTATCAAGACTTGCTCCCAGCTCTTTTAGCTTGTCTTTGTAAACCAAGCATGACAGGTTTAAGAGCATATTAGCTTCTTTTAGCTTTTCCACCTTAATATCATCCGTGAATCCTTTGATATGATTATAAAGCTGTTTAAACTCTTTATCCGCGCTTTTTTCTATCTCTTTTTTCAGCAATTTTT
>JAHIPG010000096.1 GCA_018894775.1 Nanobdellota archaeon | reverse complement strand
CGATGCCAAGACATGTAATTTTATTCTCTTTCATTTTATTTATTTGCCATTATTTCTATGACGTCTCTGTTCTGTAGTTTGTGGTCTTTTCCTACAACTTTTTTTGTTCTTACATCAATTGCTTTCACAAAATTTTTGCCAAAGTCTGTATGTAATGAATAAGCGAAGTCTAGCGCTGTTGACCCTGGTGGCAATAAGAAACAATCTGGTAAGACTCTTCCCTCTGAATCTTGTAGTTTATTAACCCCTCCTGGGAACACTACTATATATTTCAGTATATCAAATACTGCTAAATCTAGAATATCTTGTACGCCTGTGCTGTTAAACTTCTTAAGAACGTTTTTTTGTATGAATTCTAATGCTTTTTTTTGTTTGTCGCTCAATGAGTCTTCTTTTAGCATTTCAAACTTGGATTCTCCTGGAATATATTCAATCAGTTCTTTTTTTGCAGCTTCTTTTAATGCTAGTTCTGCTTCTGCTGAGCAAGGAATTATTTTATAATCCGGAAATGCATCTCTTACTCTTTTGTAGTTTTCTTCTGATTGACCCATATCTATTTTGTTTGCTGCGATCATGATTGGTTTTGTTAGCCTTCTTAGTTCTGTTGCTAGTTGTTTCATATGTTCATCTGTCCATGATCCTATGGTCTGGCCTAAACCTAATCTTTTAATCGAATCCTGAACCATCTCTTCTGTAACCTTCAAGCCGGATAGCTGTTTTGCTAATGCTTTATGTATCTCAATATTCTCTTGTTTTATCTGTCTGGTAAACCTTTCCCAGCCTTTTTTTAGGATTCCTAAGTACCACATATCTATCTCTTCTTCTAAGAATGTGATGTCTTTAGCTGGATCGTAGCTTCCTGCATCTACAGGCTTTCCGTTTTCATCTATGCTGCCTGATATGTCAACTACATGTATAAGTACATCAGCCTGCCTTAAATCATCTAAGAACTGGTTTCCTCTGCCTTTACCTTCATGTGCTCCAGGGACTAGTCCAGCTACATCTATTAGCTGTATGGGTACAAATCTTTTATGGTCCATACAGTAACCAAATCTTGGATTGCATTGGACATTGAAGTCCTTATCAGCGCATTCCACTTTAACAAAGCCTACACCTTCGTTCTTTTCTATTGTTGTGAAGGGATAATTGGCTATCTCAACTTCTGCAAGTGTGGCTGCTTTGAAAAATGTTGATTTTCCAGCGCTTGGTTTTCCTACAAGTCCTACTATCATTTTAGGGATTATGAGTCATTTTTTGTTTTATAAAGGTTTTTGAATAAGCTTTAAATAATATAACTAACCATATTTCATACAATGGTTAACCAAGATATCATTGATTATGTTAAGACTGAACTGAAAAGGGGTGTTACAGAGGATAAGCTTAGACATGTTCTTATGGGGCATGGTTGGCCAGAATTTGAGATAAACGAGGCTTTTGAAAAGGTTAAAGCAGAACAGGTTCAGGAAAAACCTAAAGAGCCTGCTAAACCCAAGGATGAATCTTATTCTCCAAGTCCTGCAGAGATTATTGAGCAGGCTAAGGCTGAGACTAAAAAGGCTATTGAAAACCAAAAGCCTGCTGAAGGAGTTAAACCTGAAGTAGCAGGAAAAAAGTCTCCTATCCTGGGTGATGTCAAGAATATTGTTACGAATAAGATATTTATCATCGCAGCCATTGTGATTCTTCTTGGTACTGTGTCTGCTTTTGTTTTACCGTCATTATTTGAAGGTTCAGAAGGTTCTCCTGCACTTGATGCTTCTGATGAGGCAAAGAATACATGCCAGCAGTATTGTAATAGCGGTCTTTGTGGTTTTTTTATCAATCCTGAGTTTTCAGATCCTGAATTAGAAGGTAAAAGCTGTCTGGATATAGGTGTTAAATGTCCACAGCAGAATGATTGTACAGCTGAGTATCCTTAACAAAAGATTTATATATTTCTAGTCTATTATTTCTTTAATGGAGCGCAAAAGTTTTTTTGAAAGAGGTTATGAGGCTATTACCTTTGATGATGTTCTTCTAGTCCCTTCTGAATCTGAGGTTCTTCCAAAAGATGTAAATTTAGAGACTAAACTTTCCAGGAATATCTGGCTTAACATACCTATCCTTAGTGCTGCTATGGATACAGTGACTGAGTCTGAACTTGCTATTGGCTTGGCGCAGCAAGGAGGTATTGGAATTATTCATCGTAATATGAATATCAAAAAGCAGGTTGCTGAAGTTATGAAGGTCAAGCGTTACGAGAGCGGTATTATCAAGGATCCTATTACTTTATCTCCTGGTAAGAGTTTAAAGCTGGCAAAGAGTATTATGGAGAAGTATAATATTTCTGGTATTCCTATTGTGAAGGATGATAAGCTTATTGGTATTCTTACAAATCGGGATGTTAGGTTTGAAGATAGGCTTAATCAGCGTATTAGTTCTATTATGACTAAGGATGTTATTACTGCTAATGAGACTATTACTCTTGATCAGGCTAAGAAGATTCTTAAGCAGCATAAGATTGAGAAATTGCCTATAATTGATAATAATGGCAGTTTGAAGGGTTTGATAACTTTCAAAGATATTGAAAAAAAGGAAAAATTTCCTTATGCCTGTAAGGATTATGAGGGCAGGCTTAGAGTTGGTGCTGCTGTTGGTGTTTTTGATTTGAATAGGGTAGAAGCTTTGGTTAACAAAGGTGTTGATGTTATTGTTGTTGATAGTGCCCATGGTCATCATAAAAATGTTGTTGAGACTGTAAAAGAGATAAAGAAGAATTATAATACTGATGTTATTGGTGGTAATATTGCCACCAAAGAGGCAGCTAAAGCTTTGTTGGATGCTGGTGCTGATGCTATCAAGGTTGGCTGTGGTCCAGGATCTATTTGTACGACTAGAGTTGTTGCTGGTATTGGCGTACCTCAACTTACAGCTATTTATAACTGTGCAATCAGTTCCGAGGTTCCTGTCATTGCTGATGGAGGTATTAAGTATTCTGGTGATATTGTTAAGGCTATTGCTGCTGGTGCTGATAGTGTTATGCTCGGCGGATTGTTGGCTGGTGTTGATGAAAGCCCTGGTGAGGCTGTTTCCTTTAAAGGCAGGAAGTATAAGGTGTATAGAGGTATGGGTTCTTTGGAAGCGATGAAGGAAGGTCAAATTAAGGATAGGTATAACCAGAAAGGTGATAAACTTGTTCCGGAGGGTATAACTGGAAGGGTTGCTTACAAAGGTAAGCTTGTTGATATCATTTTTCAGATGGTTGGTGGATTAAGATCAGGTATGGGTTATACTGGCTGTAAGAAAATTGAAGAATTGAAGAATTATAACAACTTTGCTAAGATTACTAATGCTGGTCATAAGGAAAGCCACCCGCATGATGTTACTATAACCGTTGAGGCTCCTAATTATTCTCCTAACAATTCTTCTGAAAGTTAGAAAGCTTTAAATATGTGAAATTTTTTTGTCTAAGTTAGACGAGCCCGTGGCTTAGCCTGGTAAAGCACCGGTCTTATATGACCACCATCGCTACATTTTTTTACGGCGGTGGACTAAGTTAGCCGGGGATCGCGCGTTCAAATCGCGCCGGGCTCATTTATTTTTTTAAGGGAAAAAGTTTATAAACGGACTAGTTCCTTTGGAAATAACATACGCTCCTGTGGTGTAGTCCGGTCAATCATTTTGCCCTTTCGAATCTTCTACGAAGATGAAGATAGGCAAAGACCCGAGTTCAAATCTCGGCGGGAGCACTTATGCTCTTTATGAGTTCTCTTACGTAATAAACTTATAAATGATTTCTGACAGGAGAACTAATATGAAAAGAAAAACAAACCGAGAATACTACGAGACTCTGAAAGAAGACATAAACTCTTTAGATATAAGTGGAGCAAATAAGAAACATTTGCAGAACTTTATGAAATATTGCGAAGCAGAAGGCTTATGTGACAATAGACTGCTAAAAACCTTAAGGCATCTGAAATACATAGCAGTGTGGATAACAACAGACTTCCATAAAGCAGAGAAACAAGATATTATAGACTTAATGGCAACCATAAGAGAAAAAGGTTACAAGCCTAACACAATAAAGGATTACATAAGTATGCTAAAAAAGATGTATAAAGTGTTATTCGGAGATGGAGAAGACTACCCAAAATGTGTCAGATGGATTAAAAACTCTGTTCCAAGACATTTAGAAGAAAAGAAAAGCAACGTATTTACTCTGGAAGATATGAAGAAACTTACAGCAGTAGCAGAAAACAGTATAGAAGCCTGTATGATAAACTTAAATTTTGAAGGATGTCTAAGACCTTCTGAACTATTAACATTAAAGATAAAAGACATTAAAGTTATTGAGAATGGATTTGAGCTAACAGTATCTGGAAAAACAGGAAGCAGACCTATTTTTATATATCAGTCTGCACAATATCTTACAGAATGGCTTAATCATCATCCAAACAAAAATAACCCTGAAGCTAGAGTATTCTTAGATATTGACCTCTTCAAATATAGATACCTAGTTAAGAAGCTATGTAGAAAAGCAAGAATAGAAAACAAACCAAGCTATCCTTACTGGTTCAGACATTCCGGAATTACTTATAAGAGGATGCTTGGAGTTAGTGACTCAGCATTAACTAATTATGCTGGTTGGGTTGGAGGAAGCCGAAGAATACAAACTTATTCACATCTTACAGGAAGGGAATGTAAAGGAGAAATTGAAGCATTGTATGGATTAAAAGCTCAAGAAGAACTCAAACCAGAAAGCAATAAAAGATGCCATATATGTGGAGAAACCAATGGATACGCTAAAGACTTCTGTAGCAAATGCCACAACCCTCTTGATGTTAAAGTTTTAGTTGAAAGTGGAAGGAAAAGTGAAGACATAAAACGATTTGAAAGCTTATTTGCCAATATTTTAAGCAAAAGCCCAGAAATCAGAGACTTAATAAAATCAGCAGTAATGAAAGAAGAAAAAGGAATGGAGTTGTTTAACAAATTAAGATAATTTTTTCTTTTTTATATGGTCAATTTTCCACGATAAGATAACCAAAAACATAAAAATAGCAGATACAAACATATTCATTCCAGATTTATTATGTAGCATTTGTTGCGTGTCTAAACAATCTCTCCACTCTTCCCACATTTCTGAGTCCAGTTCTGAATAATCTTCAATATTATCCAAGTTTGGCTGAATAAGATTACAAAGTTCAGCTTGGCTATTATATATCATTTTATTCGTATACCATATTCCTGATACCATAAGTGCGAATATAATCAACATTATAGTTAAAACGCTTATTTTCATTCTTAAATAATGTTAGAATTTTAGGGTTTTAAACCTTTTGCTTATATTTGGCTTCTATTCATCTTTCAATAAAAACAATTTCTGCTTAGTTGTAAGTTTTTTTTCTTGAAGAAGATGTTTTATTTTGGCTTGATAATTATTCCTTTCTGCCCCTTCCAATTTCTCCATTATATAATAAATTCTATCTTGGATTTTATTTTGGCATATATTACATAATTGGATTTTATCTTGGTCTTGGCATAGAGTATGTGATTTATTGTATTTTGTTAGCTTTTTCT
>JAHIPG010000095.1 GCA_018894775.1 Nanobdellota archaeon | reverse complement strand
GCGGAACCTACTTCATATGTTGCCATTTCTGTTGAGCCTTTAAGGCATGTTGTTGATACTAGGACAGGTTTTCCAAATATTGTTGATTTTTTTATCTCTGGAACTAACCTATCTTGTATGTTTCCTGTACCATATCCTCCAAGGATTATTCCTTCAATGTCTTCATCTTCCACATATTTGGATAGTATCTTTGTTTTTGAACCAGAGGTTTGTTGATAAAATTCTACACCCTCACTGAATTCCGTAAATAGTGTTGGTTTTCCATCATATCTTTTGATTCTATCTTTTGTGAGGACTATTTCTGATTCTATAATCTCTCCAAGAGGTGCTGTTCTAGGTGAGGAAAATGCGTTGAAATCATCTGCACTTTCTTTTATTGCACGGTTTCCTCTTACTACCTTGTCCCCAAATGCTATTACTACTTCTCCTAAATCCATTGTAGCGGTTTTTATTGCATTGTATAAGTTGTCTTTTGCATCATTTTCAGGTTCAAATATTGAAATTTGTGATCCTGTTAGTACTATAGGTTTTCCTAGACCTTGTATCATGTAGTTTAGTGCTGCAGCTGTTTCAACCATAGTGTCTGTTCCGTGTATTATTACAAAACCATCATATTCTTTGTGTTTATCATAGATTATTTCAGCTAGCATAGCTCTGTGGGAAGTTTCCATATTGGTGCTGTCTATGTTTGCTGGTCTTTGGACGGTTATGTCTGCGAGATTGTATATTTCAGGAACTTTATCTAAGTAGTTTTTTTCTGAAGGCCTTAGGATTCCGTCTAATCCTTTCTCTTGGCCTATTGTCCCTCCAGTCTGTATCATCAAAATTTTTGGTTTTTTTGTTTGTTTTTGCATTTTTTGTGCCTCCGATTTTGAATATGGCTCTCGCTAGCTTGATAGCTAGGAGAACTTTTTCATCGATTTTTTGTGCCTTTGTTTTAATATGTCCGGAAAAGATTTCCTTTCTCCGGAACAATTATACATATGATTAAAGTACTATATAGACCTTCTCCTTATAATCTCTATAATGGTATATAATTATATAATTCGGGTAATATGGGCTGGAATGAGCCATTTTAGAACAGAAAATCTTTTAAGTAGCCTATTATTAATTATTACATTATGTTAGCCAAAAGAATTCATATAAAGGATGCTTTGGGAAAAGCAGGAAAAGAAGTTGTTGTAGCAGGATGGATAGATCATATCAAGTCTTTAGGTAAGATTATTTTTATCACTCTTAGAGACAAGACTGGCAAATTACAGGTTGTTGCTCTTAAGAATAAAGTTGATTCTGATGATTTTAAGGCTTTGGAGAAGCTTACTCCTGAGTCAACCATAGTCATAAAAGGAAATATCCAAGAAAGTAAGGCTAAAAATGCTTCTCACGAGCTTGCTTTGAAGGATTTTGAAATTCTTACAAAGTCAGATGTTCCTTTACCTATTGATATGGGTGATGAAACTACTACAAATATTGATAAAAGGATAGATAACAGGGTTTTAGATACCAGAAGGGAAAGGGTAAATGCTATCTTTCAGATAAGATCTAAGCTTTTTAAGTATTCTGTTGATTTTTTTGACAAGGAAGGTTTTGTGAATATAAATACTCCTAAGATTACATCTTCTGGTGCTGAATCAGGTGCTGAACTTTTTGCCCTGCCCTATTTTGATAAAACAGGATATCTTGCTCAGAGTCCTCAGATGTATAAGCAGATGTTTGTTATGGGTGGTTTTGAAAGAGTTTACGAAATCGCTCCAGTTTTTAGAGCTGAGAAGAGCCATACAACAAGACATCTTACTGAGTTTACAGGTATAGACATGGAGATGGGATTCATAAAGGATGAACATGATGTAATGGATGTCGTAGAAGAATTGTTTAAGTTCGTTCTTAAGAAAGTTAAAGAAGAATGCAAAGAAGAGCTTAAGCTTTTAAGTGTTGATTTTAAAATTCCAAAGAAAATCCCACGGATTAAACATGCAGAAATTAGAAAACTCTTAGAGAAGGAAGGAAAGAAAATTTCAGAGGATGATGACTTAGACTCAGAAGCAGAGGCTCTTTTAGGCAAGATTGTCAAGAAGAAGTATGGGGAAGACTTTGTTTTTGCATTGAATTATCCTTATACAATAAGGCCTTTCTATCACATGAAGCCTGATGATGATCCTAAAGGAACAAGGTCTTTTGATATTATCTGGAATGGTGTAGAGATTGCAACTGGTGCTCAGAGGGAACATAGATATGATGTGTTCATAGCCCAGACAAAAGAGAAAGGTGTAGATATCCAACAAGAATATGCTAATATATTTAGGTTTGGTTCTATTCCGCATGGAGGTATAGGTCTTGGTTTAGATAGGATGGTTCATAGATTGTTGAACCTTGATAATGTTAGGGAAGCAGTTCTATTGCCCAGGGATCCTGAGAGATTGACTCCTTAATTTCGGATTTTTTCCGAAATTTTTTAGCAAAAGTTTATAAATGGGGTGGTTATATATTAACTTTAACCAAAATGAAAACGACATACAATCTTTATTTCATGGCTTTGTACGATCGATTTAATCGGAAGTAAACCGTTTCTCAATAAACTTTTTATATTCAGTCATACTTTATAATTTTCATGTCTGGGTAGTTTAGCAGGTATAACGCATGGCTGTTAACCATGAGGTCGGAGGTTCGAGTCCTCCCCCAGACGCCATATTCACTAAAAATGGAACTAGATAATGAACTGGTAGAACGTGTAGCAAGGCTGGCTAGAGTTAAATTGAAAGATGATGAAGTAGAAGAATTCAAGAAAGATATGAAATCAATTCTGGAGATGTTTTCTAAGATATCTGAAGTTGACGTTGGAGGAGAAGGATTAAATCCTCAACCTGTAGAAATAAAAGATTTACTAAGGGAAGATTCTGTCAAAAAAAGTTTGGGCAAGGGAGACGTTTTTAAGAACACTAAGCATGAGGAATCAGGTTTCTTTAAAGGTCCTAAGATAAAATGAACACGCCTAAAAAAATATTAGAAGAAGCAAAAACTATTGATAAACAATATGATACTCTTGTCACTTTAAATGAGGATCTGCCAAAAAAGGGTATTCCCATTGTTGTTAAGGACAATATCTGTACTCAAGGCTTAAGAACAACCGCCGGCTCTGAGATACTTCATGATTATATTCCTGTTTTTGATGCTACTGTTATTAAAAGGCTTAAGGATGCAGGATTTTATGTTGTTGGAAAGGCTGCTCAGGATGAGTTTGGGTTTGGTACTTTTTCAACTAACTGTTTTTTCAAGGTTCCAAAGAACCCTAATGATATTGAAAGGAGTTGTGGAGGTTCAAGTGGAGGTACTGCTGCTTATATCAAGGCTTCAAAGCTTGTAAATTATGGTTTGGGTCAGTCAACCGGAGGTTCTATTAGTTGTCCTGCAGCTTTTTGTGGGGTTGTTGGGCTTACACCCACTTATGGTTTGGTATCAAGATATGGTCTTATAGATTATGCAAACTCTTTTGATAAGATAGGACCTATTACGAAAACCGTGAAACAATCTGCTGAGATTTTGAACATAATAAGCGGATACGATTCTAATGATCAAACTAGTGTGCAAAGAGATAAAGAAGATTATACTAGTTACTGTGGTCAAGATATAAGTAAGATGAAGATTGGTGTCGTTAAAGAATTCTTTTCAGAAGATATTGATAAAAGGATAAGAGACAATGTTTGGGTTGCTATCAAGAAATTAGAAAGTTTAGGAGCTAAGTATGAAGAAGTAAGTATTCCTTTACAGGATTATGTTGTCCCTACTTATTACATACTTGCTACAGCAGAAGCTTCTACAAACCTTGCAAAATATTGCGGTTTAAGATATGGGATGAGCTCTGATTTGGAAGGTTATTATGATGATTATTTTTCAACAGTTAGGGAGATGGGTTTTGGAAAAGAGGCTAAGAGAAGAATACTTCTTGGAACTTTTATACGGATGGTCGGTTACAGAGATGCTTATTACATTAAGGCTATGAAGCTTAGAACAAAGATAATTAAGGAATACAAAAAGCTTTTCAAGAAATTTGATGTTTTGGTAGGACCTACAATGCCTGTTCTACCTCCAAGATTTACTGATATTGAAAAATTAAGCCCTGTTGAGAACTACATGATGGATATACTTACTATTCCTTCTAATCTTGCAGGTATGCCTTCACTTTCTGTACCTGTTGATGAAGTGGATAATCTTCCTGTAGGTATGCAATTCATGGCAGATCATTTTGAGGAGAAGAAGCTTATAATGTTGGGGGATGCTTATGAACAAGGTTAAAATAGGAATTGAAGTTCATATACAGTTGAATACTAAAAGCAAGCTCTTTTGTGGTTGTTCAACTGATTATAAAGAACCTAATTCTGTTGTTTGTGAGACTTGTTTAGGCATGCCTGGATCAAAGCCAAGACTCAATCAAGATTCGATAATCAAAGGTATCAAACTTGCTTTAGCATTAAATTGTAAAATTCAGGATAAGATGCTTTTTTCTAGGAAAACATACTTCTATCCTGATTTATCAAAGAACTACCAGATAACTCAATATGAAAATCCTTTAGCAAAAGGAGGATTTCTTAAAGTTAAAGGTAAGAAGATAAGAATAACAAGGCTTCAGATAGAGGAAGATCCTGCGAGCATACATCATAAACAAGATTATGTTCTTATAGACTACAATAGGTCAGGTGTGCCTTTGTTAGAACTCGTTACAGAGCCTGATTTTGAAAACGTAGAAGAAGTTATAGCCTTTCTTGATGAGTTGACTACTATTCTTGGAGATAAGATTGATCCTGAATATTGTAACTGGGCCGAGAAATTGCTTGAGGACAATAACCCGACGGAAATAGTAGCTTCTGTACTGAACTATTGTTTCG
>JAHIPG010000094.1 GCA_018894775.1 Nanobdellota archaeon | reverse complement strand
TTTGATGTTTTGACACATTATTATGAAGATACATTAGGATACAAATCTTTCTGTCATGATTATAAATTATTACAATATTACAAACCTATGGAACCTGTTTTAGTAGAATTGTCCAAGGATCAAGAACTCATTTTAAATATTTTAATGAATCATACAAATATATCATATCTCGAACTTTCAAGAAAAACTAAGTTTAATTATCTTAAACTTAAAAGAATAATTAAATATTTGGTATTTAATGGGTTGATAAGATTCTCAATAGACCCTGATTATAGGAAGTTAGGTTTAGAGTTTCATAATATGTTTATTAAAATTAAGATTAGCGAGAAAAATATTTTTGAAGATTATATAAAGTCAAATCCAAGAGTTCATTGGATAAAATTTTGTCAGGGCAAATGGGATTATATAATTTCAATAACCGCTAAAGATATCAATGAGTTTATCGATATCACTAAAAATATAAGAACAGAAAATAAGAAAATAATTATAGAAGAAACTTCTCTTATTTCTAAAGTTAAAACACCCCGTAAAATTTAATCAGAATTCATCTTTTTTATGTAAGATTCTAGTTTGTTTTTAACTTGTTTTTTCAAATCTTTTGGTAAATCTAAATCTTTGACATTTTTGTTAATATCAACTTCAACTTTTCCAGTAAGCTTACTTTTCAGAACCCTTCCAGCAGATTTAACTTCTTCTTCAATGTTTTTACTTTCTTTAGAATTGAATAATTTAATTGCAGGGAATTTACTAAAAGAATTTGCTCCAGCTAATAATTGTAACCCTAATGCGTTAACACGGTAGCTCCACATTCCAGCAAGAATTTTAATTTTTGGGAAGGCTACTCTTGTTTTTGCAATCCATGTTGCTTGGTAAATGCTGCTTGGGCTTGGTTTATCTTCATACACAGTTCCCTTGTGGGGGTTTAATGAGTAAAAACTAACTTTGCTTATCTTATTCTTTTTGATAAACTTCTTTAGCAATTCAAAATCTTCAATACTTTCGCCTAAACCTAATATGATAGTAATAGCTTTTTCATATTTCAAATTTTCAGCATAATCAAACATATCAACCATCTCATCAATAGGTTTGCTAGGACAAATTTTCTTCCTCAACTCAGGATTGATAACTTCAATAGCTGCACAGACACCTTTTGAAACATCTTTGAACTCTTCCAATTCATCTTTTGATAGAGCGCCAATATTCAACCAAAGCTTGTCGCCATAAGCATCACTTATCCTTTTAGCTAATTCATGAAATCCTTTAAGCTCGTAAGCACGATAACCACCAGCAAGAAAACTTATCTTCCATTTCATCTCTTTACAAACTACAGCTTCAGCAATAAGAGAGGCTGTTGACCTTCTAGCCTTCTCAGGATCCTTAATCCTTTTATGCTGTGTACTCATGTAACAATACTTACAATCACCTAGCTCACAATACCAGCTAAAGAAAATAGCTCTCTCAAAGGTTACACTATTATCAAAATTCTCCTTGTAAACCTTATTCGCCTTCCCAAGCAATTTGATAAAATCTTCCATAGGAATCCTTAGTAATTAAGAGGTTTTTAAATGTATAAGATTTTGCCTAAAAACCCCAAAGAAACCTTTTTATATTATACATTCCCAATAATCAGCATGAAAAAGAGGGGACAGGCGACAGCCTTTGTTCTAGTCGGCGCTGTAATTGTAATCCTAGTGACATTAGGGATATTCTTCAGAGCAGAGCTTGTTGATACACTAATGGATTTAAACCTGCTAAAAGAAGCAGAGCTGCCAGAAGAAGCCCAAGACGTCAAAGAATTCATAGTACAATGCATCAAAGAAACATCCACAGAAGGGATTGAACTCTTAGGATTACAAGGAGGTTATATAGACCTTCCCAAAGATGAAATTCCTGCAGGAAACATCAACAAATTCTCAAACAAACTGGAATTCCTTCCAGGATTCAGGACAGCTTACTGGTATTACAGGAAAGATAACGGATTATCAGTACAAGACATACCAACAAACCAAGAAATGGGAGAATCATTGAGAAAATATATAGATGCTTCAATACCTGGATGCTTAGATGAGTTCTCAACATTCCCAGACTATTATAATATACAATTCAGGACACCTCAAAGCAAGGTAGATATACAGGATGATGAAGTCATAATCACATTAAACATGCCTCTACAGATGGACATCAAGGAAGAAAAATTTAACTACCAAAGCTACAAGACAAGTATCAATGTGGCTTTAGGTGATTTGATGGACATCGCAAGACAGATAGTAGAAAATGAGATGGCATCAAACTTTTTGGAAGATAAGACAATAGATATGATGGTAGCATACGACGAAATACCATATTCAGGCTCAGACCTATCATGTGGAACGAAAACCTGGCAGGTAGGACAGGTAATAACAGCATTCAAACAAATATTATTTGAGAACATAGCCCAGATAAGGGTCAAGTTCACAGATTATGATCTAACCAGAGAGTCACAATCATATTTTGAATGGCCTGTCACAAAGAAAAGATATGATGACGTTAATGTTTTATTACAATACTCTGAATCATGGCCATTCTATATGGATGTAGACCCTAAAGATGGAGGGGTACTGAAATCACAACAGGTAACAGATAGGATGGGAGATGTAAGCTTCCTCGCAAAAGCAATATTCTGCATGAACGACTGGAACTTTGTATATGATGTAAGATACCCTGTAATGGTAACACTATATGATGCAAAGAATGATTATACATTACAGTTTGCGATGCAGGTAGTCATAGAAAGAAACCAGCCAAGAGAAGCAACAATAATGCCAGATGAAGCCCCAGAGAAAGATAGGGACTATTGTAAATTTACTAAAGTGGCTGAATCAACAATCTATACTTATGAAGAAGATATCAGCGGAATCTCACACTCATTAGAAGGTGTCGACGTGAAATACGGATGCATAAACCACATATGTGATATCGGAACAACAGAGATGCAGGATGGAGATGCAATGCTAACAGAGCTATTCCCTTCATGCGTAGGAGGGACAGTCATAGGAGAAAAAGAAGGCTATGCAAAAGCAAGAGAAGTTGAGATAGACTCAAACCAAGAATTCTCAACAAGTCTAATATTAGAAAAGATAATCTCAAAACCTATCAAGATACAGGTAAGCAGGACAGGCGGAGGATCTGGCATGCCCACATCTGAAGAACAGGTAATCATAGAATTTGAGGAACCAGACAAAGAATACAGCACAATGATAATCTATCCTGACCAAAAAGAAGTCAAGCTGATACCTGGAACATATAATATTAAATCCTACATAATCAAATCAGGACCTCCAATAAAGATATCAGGAAGAAATGTAGAAAGCTGTGTGGACAAACCAAAAAGTGGTATCATGGGATTCTTAGGGTCAACTGAGCAGGAATGCACAACTATAAAGCTGCCAGACATAGAGGTAGCAAACATGGTCACTGGCGGATCAGAATATGAGTGGGATGTATTCAAGAAAGACCTATACATATCAGATTATGTAAAGTTTTATATACAAAGCGAGGCTACACCTACTTCAGTAGAAGATTTCGCTAATGTCAATCTAGAACAAGAAGTATTACTCCCGGTGTTTTTAAATGAATAAAACAAAACTAATAGCGCAATTTTTGATATTTTTGATGATTATGCTGCCAGTAAGCTTTGCAGCAGAAGACTTTGAAGAAGAAGGTGAAACTCTGATAATTGAGGCAAAGAAATACGAGCCTCAAGTTCTTAGATCAGACTCAATGGAGCAATTGAATATCCCTGTATTGGTAACTTTAGGAGCAATAAGGGGAACACCAATAAGTGTCCCGGAAATAAACAGCGTAAAGATTCAACTCCTAAAAACACAGGAAGCACAAAAAGAAAACGCTTCAATAAAGGGAACATCACAACAGGTAATAAAAGATTACATCAAAGGAACACCAAAGTTCTATAAAGCAAACCCTCCTACATTAGATAATCTCGGTTATGTAAAAATAACCTTAAACCAGATTCCACAAGAACATAAAGTTCCAGCACAAATAGACATGGACTTCAAGGCAACGATAACATATGAAGCACAACAGACAGCTTTCACTATTGGTGGAGAAAATAGTAAATTCCTCCAACAAAGAAGTGTAGAATATGTTAAGGATTATAAGGAAAAACATAGCATATTATCCGGAAGAGCCTATCTAAGATTAGCATCTATAACCGGAAAGACAGCAAGGATAGAAGTCCTTGACCAAAACTTTGAAAAGATAACTACTGTCACACTTGACGAAGGCGAAATCTCAAAAAATGTAAGGATAGATAAAGATACAGAGACAGAACCAAGCGTTGTCAGACTAAAGCTTGAAGAAATAAAGGGCGCAGGAGTTGTTACTTTAGAATTTGAAGACGGAGAAAGATCATTTGAAGAAAGAGAAAAAATCAGCGGTGACTGGATGCTTTCTTACTATACTATAAGAGATAGAGAACCAGATAAATCATACATCAGATTAACACACCCAGACTTCAAAGCAAGAATCGCATTAATAGATAATGATAAATATGATGAGCTAAGTGAATTACAAGCACTTGTTGATGATTGTGGAGATCCTAAGGAATGTAAACCTTACAAAAAAACTGGAATAACAAATATAGAAGATTACAAAGCTACAAAAGAAGAATTCATAGACGCTATAAACAGCCTAGAACTTATGGGCCTAAAAAAATTAGTCTCATTAGATGTTAAACAGACACAAAACTTCGCAGAATTCTATACAAACGAAGGACTAAACAAATATTTCAAAGAATCAAAGATAGGAAAAAACGACTGCTGTGAAGTAACACGTATATCTACAGACAGCGTAAGCTTGAAAGGTCTGAAAACCTGTGATACTTATGCAATATCAGATACAATCACTATTAAATTAGGTGAAACAGAAGATGTCTGTGGTGACTCATTAGAACTAAGAGATGTCACAAGCGACAAAACAGCTGTCGTAACCTCACTGCCAGGAACAGGAAAAGGCCAAACAACAACATACTTCTCAATCCATATACCAGTAGAAGAAAGATTATTACAATACACTCCAGAAGAACTACAGGAAAAAATAAACAGGACACAAAAAACCATAGAAGAGCTGGACGAAACAATAGCAGACCTATCAACACTTGTAGAAGGATGGACAAAAATCTGCCTAGCAACAGCAGCAGTATTCACAGTCATGTCATTCTTCCAAGGAATGGGCGGTCCAAAAAAATCTACAGATGATGGTGGTGAGCCAGGAGAGGATGGCAAAACTGGAACAACAACCACAAAAGGCCAAAAGATCACACTTACATTCCCACAGGACATAAACGAATTGTGGGTGCCGAGACCTATTGATAAAGACTTTAATCAGAAATCAAGACCAATAACAAAGGGAGATGGATCATACATCGATGAAGATAATGTCATAAATACCCAAGGCGGGAAACCTCTAACTCTAGTAGGCTATAAGCTTGAATATAAGCCAACGAAAGGTGATATTGTCTATTATACTTTTGATGAAGCAGGACAGGCACAGAAGTTAGAAAATAGTTATGATGGTAGCTTCAGACCAGGAGATTCTTCAACAAAGAATTACATCAGAGTATCTTCTGACTTAAACAATGTTGTGGTTCCTGTAAAAGACTGCAATATGCTGCCTGGCAGATCTAATGACGATTCAACTGCAAGGGGAAAATGTAAACAAGTCCAAGACAACAAAGGGACAGCACTATTTGCAGTATATGATAAAGAAGCTAATGATTTGGTACTTTGGTATGGAGGTTCAGACTCAAAATATTATAAACTCAAGGATGGGCAAAAAGATGGAGATTACCCTATTGCCACAATAGATACAGGTACTTCAGAAGGAAGAAAACTTAAGGATGATATGGTTGAAGCAAGGGATGCCCACCAAAGAGGAGAAAAGACATTCAGATTCAGAGGAGAAAACCTCAACTTAGAACAGTACACAGGTACAAGAAAGGATGAGATAGAATGTGCCGAAGTGATGAGCCCAGGACAATGCAAGATACTATTCAACGCATGCGACCCTGTAATGTGCCCATCATCAAGATGCGACTTCAATGATAGATACAGGGTTGATAATGTAATCCAATCAGGATTCGTAGGATCCTTATTACTATGTCTGCCAAACATAAAAGACGGAGTGATAATGCCTATCTGCCTAAGCGGACTATTAGCATCCTTGAAGAACTTAAGATCAATACTGCAAGGATATGTAAGTTGTCTACAAACAGCATTACATGATGATGAATCCGTAGGAATCTGTGACAGGATAAGATCCATATACATCTGTCAGATACTATGGAGAGAAGCAATGACCCTACTTGGCCTTGCAAAAGGAAACCTATTCGATGCAACCTTAGCAAGGGGCGGAGGAGAATATCTAACCGGAGTAAAAGGAGGAGTGGCAAAAGCAAAACAAACAGTTGATTATTTCACAAGCAGTTATGCAAAGAATGTATTCTCAGCATACACAGGAAGATCCTCAAAAGAGATAGGGGCAACAATCTGTGAAAAAGCAATATACGGGAAAGGACCGATCCTAGGAGATATCATGGAGGACATAACCAAAGCACAGAACCCTCCACAGTTCACAGCATACATAGAAGAACAACCCTACTCAGAGATCACAGGAGAATCCATCTACAAATTATACTACCATATCTATGCAGGCTCAGAAACTGTAAACTACAAAGTATTCGTAAGAGGGCAAGGAATGAGCGATTACACATGTAAAGAATGCTCAGGAAACCTTGAACCAGAAGGCTATGTTGACAAGAGCACATCATTCATCAAGAAAAAAGGCTTCCAACAAATATGTGTAACCATAAACAACAAACTATATTGTGATTTTGGAAAATTAGTGTCAAGCAGTTTTGGGTTAAATCAAGCTAACCAATACGTACTAGAATATGAACTGAGCAAAAAGATAGACTCAGAAGAAGAATGCAGATCAGACCCAAGAGGATACAGCCCAGAAGCACAGGTAGAAAAAGTATGTGATAAAACCAATCCTGCACTAGGAAAAGGAAGCGATATAGAAGGACAATGGCACAAGGTCGGAACCTGCGGGGTAAATAAAGATAAAATCCCGCTTGGAGACTGCTGGATGAGACTAGGAGATATAGAACAGCACAATCCTGAACTCTATAGGGAGACAGTAAGTAATCTTTGTGAGAATGAGGGTGGAAAAGTATGTGCCATAGATCAAAAATGTGAAGGTAATCAAGATTTAACAACTGTAAGATCACTGCAGAATGTAGAATGCTGCTATGGTAGCTGTATAGAAGATGAAACATATACAGGAACCAAATCATCCATCGGTGAAGAAGACTTTGTCAAATCAGATACTATTTACACTGCAATGTATGAAAAAGCAATAGAAACATGCTCAGATGAAAAAGGACTAACCACAGATCCTTTCTTAAGCCCGCCAATAGAATGGGGAACAAAGAAAACCCAGATGAAAGACGCAAGGGAGGGTGAACCAGATTACGCACAATACCATTACTTTAGAGGTATGTTATACTTGTTATGCAATAACTGCGGAGATGCTTCAGCAGAATTCAATACGATTAAGACTGGCCCATATTATGAAAAAGCATGCAAAGATAATTCTATAGGTAATGATGGTCCGATGTATGCAATATGTAAAGAGACCTGTGAAGGGAAGAAGGCTAAAGATGAAGAAACAACCGAAGATAAAACGGAATCCCCTATAATAGGGCCTCTGCAGTTGAAAGAGCTAACATTCAAACTTAACGATAAAACCGATGTAGAAGTAACTCCTAAAGAAACTAAGGAACTCGAATTCATGACAGGAGGGAACTACCAATTAATCAACATGGAATTCAACAGGCCTGTAAGCAGTTGCCAATTCACATTTGACACACTAAAGACAGTAGAGCTTACAACACCTTCAACGATATGCGCATTTACTGAAGAGATTAAGTTTTCACCAACAGAAGGTTCAAAAATAAACATCTTAGGCCAGGATAGGGATTATGATCCTATAAAAGATGATGTAAACACTGTATACTCTGAACTCTTAACTGTAAATCTAACAGAAGCAGTAGTGCAAAGCCAAGGAGCACTACTTTGTAAGATTCATATCCCCTCATTTCATTTTTGTATAACCAACCCAGGGGAAATGTGTTCTGATTATTATTCTAAAGGAGAAGGTATAAATATAAGAGCAGAAGATTCCAAATTTGAAGGGTTGAATGAACTAACTTGCCAAGCAAAATGCGTTGAAATAAGTACTGGTATACTTCCTGGTACACCTTGTACTGCTGATAACGCAGCTTATACTAAAGGATAAAATGAAAAAACTTCTTAAAAAAACAATTAAACCATTAAAGAGAAGTTTGCATCTGTTGATGCTGATAAATATAGTCTGCACAGTGACATCATTCGCATTGGTGTATTTTACAGGAAAAAAGATACAACAATATGTTACTGCAATCTATTCTTATCTTCCACAGATACAGGAATGGCAACAAACACTTGCAGGCGGAGCCAACCTATCAGATCTTGATAGCATAAATGAAGTATTAGCAGTTATTAATCATTCAAATACCTTAATAGCAATAGTAACAGCCATATCATTAGTTGCATTCTTCCTGATAATATGTTTCTTCCAAAGCTTAGAATGGAATATTGCATTCAAATCACTAAAGAAAAAGATTAAAATGGAAGATATTTTTGTAGGTTATCTGAAATACGCAATAAAATTCTCAATAATAACAATACCTATATTCATAATCTTGCTGTCATCTATGTTCTATCTCTTCAATCAGGTAAAAGAAGTATTCAATAACATAGTCATGAAGATGTACGGCCTTGAAGGAATCATAGCAAACCCAAATTATGTCCTTATAAGCATATTACTTATTATTATGATATTTGTATCCTATTATGCAGCAATCGTTTACGTAATGCTAAATAAATACAAACTAAAGCAGGCTGTACAGAAATCTTTCAGCATCGCAAAGAATAAACTAAAAACCATAATGCCCTTACATCTATTGCTTATCATCCTAATAGTCCCAATAGTCTACATAGATTCAATACTGGTACAATACATAGACTTCAAAATCTCAGTAATAGCTAGTCTGTTGATATACTTCTTCTTTGTAGCATACTATCAAGTGTTACTTACAGTAATGTTAGAAAAGGAATAAAAACATTATTCTATGATTTCTCTATTCTAAATATTCCATCATTCTGATTCGTATACAGACCAGCCTTTGATTCTAGATTCTTCATATCTAAAGCTTCCTTTTAACTCACCAGCCAGGTCTTCAAAAACATATCCATCTTCTCCCACTATAGGCATGGCGATGGAGTTCAAACCTATTGCTTCCCCTTGATAAGCATATTCTGAATCAGGATCATAAAGAATTCCTATAATATGTTCAACATCTTTATTTTTTAGGAAATCTATGAGTCCTTTATCTGAGAAAATTTTATTCCCTACCTTCCCGCAAGATGAACCTATATATTCTAGATGTGGAGAATCAATTTTGATTAACAACAAAGCATGAGGATCAGAATGATCTACTCCAGACATCATATACAAGTCTTCCTCTATTAAATCTATACCTGATATGTTCTCTCTTTTATCCTGATAGTTCTGTGACAATTCGGAAACAATATCCTTGAGATATTTCATTATAATCAAATTTTTTGATTGAGTTGTATATAAGTCTTTCTATTTTGTTG
>JAHIPG010000093.1 GCA_018894775.1 Nanobdellota archaeon | reverse complement strand
CAGTAAAACAGGCAAGAGGAGACCTTAAATCATATAAGCCAAAAGATATAATCAAAGAAGTCAAAAAAGCAGTAAAAGAAAGCTGCAAAAATATACATCTCACAGCACAAGACACAGGATGTTGGGGAATGGATACAAAAGAGAAATTATCAAATCTTCTTAATGAAGTCTGTAAGCTACTTGGAGATTTTGAAGTAAGGCTAGGAATGGCAAACCCTAATCATATAATAAAAAATCTGGAAGAATTAATCAAAGCTTACAAGAATCCAAAGATGAAAAAATTCTTACATATTCCAGTACAATCAGGATCAAACAAAGTTCTGAAAGACATGAAAAGGAAATATACAGTACAACAATTCAACAAAATTGTGAAAAAATTCAGGAAAGAAATACCCGAGATACATATAGCAACAGATGTCATACTTGGATTTCCAACTGAGACAAAATCTGATTTCAAAAAAACTTTTAATTTAATCAAAGAGATAAAACCAGAAGTTCTTAACATCTCGAGATATGGTATAAGGCAAGGTACGGAAGCTGCAAAGATGAAACAACTCCCTGTACAAGAGATAAGCAAAAGAAGTATAGCAATCCATAAACTCTGGAAATCGCTTTGGTAACGAAAGCATTAAAAGAAATAACTTCTTAAAATCATATATGGCTATAGATTTTGAAGCAGCAAGAAAGAGGTTAAAGGGCACTGCTAAAATAACCCCTCTGATTAATCTAAAAGTTTTCAATACCCTATCTGGCAACAATGTATTCCTTAAATTAGAAAATTTACAATTCACAGGAGCATTCAAAATAAGAGGGGCATACAACAAGATATCCTTACTTACAAAAGAAGAAAAAAAGAAAGGCGTGATAGCAGCATCAACAGGAAACCATGCGCAGGCTGTTGCTTATTCTGCAAGAGAACTGAGAGTGAAAGCAACGATAGTCATGCCCAAAGGAACTGCTCATCCAAAAATAGAAGCAACCAAAAATTACAAGGCAAAAGTGATATTGCATGGAAAATTATACGATGAGGCATACCAAAAAGCAAAAGAGATCCAGGAAAAAGAGGATTTAGTATTCATACACCCTTATGATGATGAAGACATAATATCCGGTCAGGGAACAATAGGCTTAGAGATAATGGAACAACTGCCGGAGACAGATTACATCTTTGTCCCTATCGGAGGAGGAGGATTGATATCAGGGATAGCGATAGCATCAAAACAGATAAGTCCTAAAATAAAAATCATAGGGGTACAGCCGGAACAGGCTAACTCCATCAAGACAAAAAAAGGAAGATTTGTGATGGAAGAACCAAAGAGCATCCATACTATCGCAGATGGGACATCTGTAAAACATCCAGGTGAAATCACATTGAATCTAATAAACAAATATGTAGATGAAATTGTCACAGTATCAGAACAAGAGATAAAGCACGCTATGGTCACATTGCTAGAAAGAGGAAAATTTTTAGCAGAGCCTTCAGGAGTATTGTCTTTAGCAGCAATGATAAACAAAAAAGTTGATATAAAAAATAAAAATGTTGTAGGAGTGATAAGCGGAGGAAATATGGATCTTCATCTTCTTATAAAACTAATAAAGTTATATTTGAAAAAATAGGAGGGAGATAAATTGAAAACAGTAAACACATCAAAAGCACCTGAGGCTATAGGTCCTTATTCACAGGCTGTAATCGCTGGAGATCTAGTTTTTACTTCTGGGCAGATAGCGATAAATCCAAAAACCAAAAAAATATTAGAAGGAAATATTGAAGAACAGACAAAGCAAGTTCTGGAGAACCTGAAGAATGTTCTGGAAGCTGCAGGCTCAAGTCTGGATAATGCAATAAAGGTAACAGTATTCTTGGCAGATATGAATGATTTTGGAAAAATGAATGAGGTATATGCCAAATATTTTAAGAAAAAACCTGCAAGATCAACAGTTCAAGTTGCCAGACTGCCAAAAGACGTAAAAATAGAAATGGATGTTGTTGCTTTGAAGAGGTCATCCGGACATCCTCGTTTTAACTAGTCTGTGGGTGTTGTAGGCTATGATTTTGCATAATAGTTCTATTTTTTGTGTGGGCCAAGAATTGCTATGGAGTGTTGCTCCATAGAGTCTTTTTATTACAAAAAAGACTGATTCTATTTTGCTTCTTTGGTGATATTTCTTTTTGCTATAACCGTGGCGTAAGCGTTTTCTGTATTTTCCTTTTGTTCTGTGTTTTTTGTTGGTTTTTTCTCTGGGTGGTATGATGCATTCTGCTCCTATTTTTTCTTTTACGTATTTGTGGTTGTATTCTGCGTCGTATCCTTTGTCTGCTACTACGATTTTGACTGGTTTAACTTTTGCAGTTTTCTGCACTAAGTTTATGAAGTCTTTTGTGTCTGCTGCTTTACTTTTTCTGAGTTTGACTGCTGTGATTAATTGTGTTTGTGTATCTATGCATGCGCTGAGTTTAACATTTTTTCTTGTTTTCGACGATAAACCAAGCCTTTTCCTGTAACTGAAGCTTCCATCTTCCACATGCAAACCTGTAGCATCAATAGCAAGTTTCAACTTCTTCTTACTTATTTTCTTGCTGCAATCAGCAAGCAAATAATAAATAATATCTGCCTTAAGCCTTTTAGCAAACTTTCTAACAGTACTTTCATCAGGGATTCTTTTCAAACCAAGCAAACGAACAACAAAAGGTCGGGTTTCCAAATCATCAACCAAAGTCTCATAACTACACTTCAACTTCTGCTTCAAAACAAGCAGAACCAGCAGTTGATGCACAGTAAAATCCTTCTTACTAAACTTACTAAAATACAAAGGCAAACAAACACACAACTCCAACGCCACTTCAACAAAATTAATAAACCTACAATTACTAACCCTCATCAGGGCATCACCTCCATGTTTTTGTAAACACTAAACTAAGGGGAGATGCCCTATACTAAATAAATTCTTAGGATGTCCGGATGACCGTGGTAACATAACATTTATAAGTATGGAGAATCTTTATTTCCACTAAGGTGGGGAAAAAAAACGGTGATTGTTATTTTGCAAAAAAAAGAAGTGAGAATTGAGATTATTCTAAATAGAAAATTTTATGAGGTGATATTTTGAAAAAGAAAACTTTTATTTTAGGATCTATTTTAGCTTGTTTAATTTTATTTTGTGTTTATTTTGTGTTTGGTGAACCTTTGGATGTGACTCCTATTTCTGTTATTCATAGTTTTGCTCCGGATGATGGTTTTGGTGTTTCTAATTATACTAAAGGGGGGTTGAATGCGACGATAAATTTTACGTTAACAATGGTGCATTGGGATGAAGATGTGGGTAATATTACTGAGATAAATTTTGCAATGCCTGATAATGTTATATTCAGTGATGTTGGAAACGTGTCTAATGGTACTGATATGAATACATCTCTTGGTAATGATTGGTGGTGTGAATCTAACGTTGCTGTTATGGATTATCATCTTAACTGGTCTTGTTATAATGGGAGTCATAGCCAGTTAGGATCTAATGATGAGATTTCTATATGGTTTAATTTTACAGCTAATGAGACAGGTACTGAAGAAATTATTATTTGGGCTATAACCATTGTTGGTAATGGTAGCGATCAAGATGCGAATACTACTAATTATTATACTAATTTAGACGATTTGGAACCAAGGGTAATCCTGGATAATCCAGATGATGAAGCATTTTTAGAAGGTTCAATGGTATTTAATTATACTGCGACGGATTTGAACTTAGATACTTGTGAGTTGTGGGGTAATTGGAGTGATGGTTGGCATATGAATGAGAGTTTTACCAGCCTGATTAGTGGTAAGACGAATGGGAGTAGCGCTATAAATATAGAGGATGGGTTGTATGTTTGGTCGGTTTATTGTAATGATACTTTGAATCATTGGAATACTAGTGTTGCTAATCGTACTTTGACTGTGGAATCAACCCAGAACTTTATTGTTGCTAGTGATACTTCTCAGTTTAATATTACTGTTGGCAGCAATAGTAAATACACTTTAGTGGTTAATATTACAAATCATTTTGGTGGTCAGGTGAATAATACTATTATTACTTGGTATTTGCCTTATGGAATAGTTAATAATAGCGTCTGTAATGGCACTAATGGTTTCTGGAGGGTTAACAGCACTGTTTATGCTTGTGATCAGGATGTTGGAAATATTAGCAAGAGTTTATCAACTTCGGCTAATGAAACTTTTACTTTAGAGGTCAATGATACTATTGAGGCTTTTTCTGATTATTATACTTTTAGCGGTGTTGCTGTTCCCGAAACTTTCTGGATTACAGTAAATTGTACTACTGATGATAATAGTGTGAGTTGTACGCAGAATGATACTGTTTTAAACAATAGCTATGGGGTTAATTACTGGAAGAATCCTAGACCCTATGCTGTTAACGATACCAGTACTGAGAATATTACTTTGAGGTTTGAGAATTGGGCTCAAGCTAGGGATCGTTATGAGGTTTGGGTGCCTATGATGACTTACAACCAGTCTAGAGGAAGGCCAGAGCCTTCTCAAAACAATTCTTGGGCTGATCTCGTTTATGCTGACAAGTCCTTTTTAGAAAACCCAACCTATTTTGAGCTTTGGGGCTACAGGCTTAATTTCACTTTTTACAACGACTCCGCAGCTTCTGATAATATAACCTTCCACATTTATACTCCAAAGTATGAATATGAAAACCAGACGTTGCAGCCTTTGTTGATAAGGAATGAAACTAAGACTAATAGGGATGGTACTAACAGTTCTCAGATCATTGCTGCTCCTGCTCAATCTGGTTTTACTGTTTGGTATAATGGCACAGAGCTTACCTCTACTACTTTAACTAACAATTTTGGCATCAACATAACATATCATAATGCTTATGGCAGACAGAATAATAAGTTGTTGACTGTTGTGAGCGTGCCACAATATGAGAATGTTAGTTTGTCTATTGTGTTTAGTTTGATGAGTAATAGTACTAGCCCTAGTTCGAGGAGTCCTATTCATGTTTTGATGCAGGATGTTGGTGGTTTTAATCCTGAGGATGCCCCTCCTGTTTTGAATGGCAGTATTGATATGAATTTTAGGATTGATATTGAGAATGCCTTGCAGAACTTTACTTTAGATGGTTTGAGTGTGCATTTGCTTAATCCGATTAATTTGACTAATGAGGCTACTGGTGAGTCTGTTAACATGAGTGAAAATGCGGTAGTAAGTTGGTTGTACCCTGGTAATGATACATGGATGGATAATGAGAACATTGTTACTAAGGAAGTTACTTTTAGTATGGATGATAATGTTAGTGGCAGCCCTAATTTTGGTAATAACATGAGCATATACTTTAAAACTTATGACATCGATTTGAACCATTCTTATTTCAATAATTGGGATCCTGGCAGTAGTGCTTCTAATATTTCTGTTAATCTTACTGCTACTGTTAAGTTTCCGATTGCTAACTTTACTGATAGCACACCTGATACTGCTGGCAGTTTTAACGAGTATAACATGAGTATGAGCATGAGTCAAAGAGGAGCTTTGAACATGACAGAGATTCTATCAGGCGTGGGAACTGATGTTAATACTACTATCAGTGTTTATTTGGATGGTACTTTATTGACTAATGGTGCTAATTATACTGTTGGCAGTTTAGAGGTTAATGATGTTGGGCAAGGTAGCCATACTGTTACTGTTTCTTATACTAAGGCTTCTGCTGCTGCCGCTCCTACTGCTGGAGGTACTACTTCTACTGCTCAGGGTGGTTACGCAGCTATTGACGCTTCCGAAGGTATCGTTAGAACTATGAGTATAAAAGATGCTCTTGTTATATCTCTTGGAGAGTCTGGTGGTGGCAGTGCTGGTGGTACTGCAGCTCATCAGATTGTTTTGGATAAATTGACTTCAGATTCTGTGAATTTGTTGATTTATTCAGAGCCTATTGAAGTTACTTTGAAAGTTGGCGAATCTAAGAAGGTTGACGTCGATGATGATGGTATTTTGGATGTTCTTATTAAGTTGAGAAGTATTGATGTCCCTCATAAGAAGGCTGATATTTATTTTGAGGATATTACTCCTGCAAAAGAAGTCGCACCACCTGGAGGAATAAAAGAAGTAGGAGAAGAGATTGTTGAAGAGAAGCCCGAGGTTCCGACAGGAAAAGCACCTGCAGTGCCAGAAGAAGTACCAGAAAGTAAAGTATGGTTGTGGGCATTAATAACAGTAGTCATAATAGTGATAGGCGTTGGTTACTGGTTCATAAAAAAGAAATATCCAAATATCTTTTCAAAGGAACCACTCCAAAAATAATCTGCCCCAGAGCTTCAATCTT
>JAHIPG010000092.1 GCA_018894775.1 Nanobdellota archaeon | reverse complement strand
GCAAAAGTTTAGTAATTCATAACCTTTAAATAGTCCTGATTAATAATTGTTTTATTGGGGTTATATTCTTACAAAATCGCTTTATACAAGAGATGAATATAAGTTGTGGGAAAAATGAGATTACCAAGAACATTCAGGCCTGAGAAGAATCTGGAAGAGAAGACAGAACAGCTTCTTAATGATCCTAAAATTCATGTGAAGCCAAAACCTGCTGTTAAAGGAAAATATCTTAATAACCTATTTGATTATCTGCATGAACCTTTATTTATGGTCTCTTATGTCCATGAAAAGGTAGACATTCTTATAGACAGGAGTGATTATCAGGTTGTGCCGAGAAGCTCTAAATGCAATCAGGACTATACCCATTGGTATAAGCAGGACCCTCTCTCTTCAGACAGTTTTTATGTCCTTTCAAGAAGGAATGAGGCATCTAACAGCAGTTCTTTTTTCCTTAACCCTTTCCAGCTGAAAGGTTATTATAGCTTTGCAAGACCCACTCAGAATAATCTTGAGAATTTCTGCCAGATGTTTGAGAAATATAATGAATGGGATTCTAATCGTGCTAATGATTATGGGTGGAACAGATGGAAGATCAAAAGTCGTCTTTTCTTTGGCATGATAGGGTTAGGTGCAATTATAGGTGCAGGTACGGGTTTTGTAATTGCTGGTTTGACAACGACTATAACACTTTCGGCAATTATGGGTATGCAGGTATCTCTTGTATCAAACATTTTTCTGGAAAAACATGTTTTCAATCTTTACAAGAAAATAGACACTAAACGGTTCAACAATTATGAGATTCAGCTAAGGAAGATTGCTGATGATATCATAACTGATGATGAGGTTGCTTTAAGGAGGGCATTCTCATGAAACTTCCAGAATCATTCCGACCAAGTAAGAATCTTGATGAGAAGATTGAGAAAATGGTAACTGGAAATCTGTTAAGTATAGACAATGAGCTTTTGGATATTTATGGTGATGATTATCAAAAGTTGTATGATAAGCTTAATGCTTTAGTTTGGTTTAAGGAAAGAGGAAAGATGCATGACATGGTCCTGACTATCTGCGACTATTCTGATGAAAGCAGGTACGAAGACTTTAAGATGATGGCAGGGCAGTTGACGGAAGACAGTAAACTAGGTTTGAGGACGGTAAATTTTTTTAAGTTTATCCGTTGGTTTGACATCAATAATCTGTTTGATTATGTGCTTGCTGAGCAGGATCATGTCTATGTAACTTACATAAGTGGGAGGATAAGAGAGATTCAGGAGGAAGGTGAATACATCAAAGGAGCGTATGGTTCTTTGCTTGAGCATTCGCTCCAGATGAATGTTAGAAAATGAAATTACCAAATACTTTCAGGCCTCAGAAGAATCTGGATGATAAGACAGAGGAGCTTATCGAAGAGGCTAACATCAATAGAGTTGATAGTCCGAATATTAATCAGGAACTCTTGGATAGTGTTCTGGCTAATTATGATAATAATCATTTGGGTTATCTGGATATTAATATACACCCTGCTGTTGATATTCTTTTAGGACAGGCTGATTATAAACCTATTCCTGGAAGGTTCAAATATCAGTTTTGGAGCAAGCAGGATCCTTTGTATAAGTTAGGAAGCTATGTGTTTATACGTAAGAATAATCACTTGAACAATAAATCTTATTGTTTCGCGAGGACAGATACTGAGAATCTTGAGAAGTTCTGTAAGGTATTTGAGTCTCATTCTGATATTGACAAGAAACAGAACTGGTTGCATAGTGATAGGTTTGGTAAGAAGGTTAAGGCTTACATGCTTACAGGTGGCATAATTTTTGGTGGTGTGACTGCGATTGCTGCTTCCAGTTATCTTTTTGGTATGCCTTTGGTGGCATTCGCACAGTGCCAGTCTTTCCTTTTAGGTTCCAGTCTTGGGGCTTGTAAATGGGTGATGTTTTCAGATTATGCTCTTAAAGGTGTAAGGAAGATAGGTGATAAGATTTATGATAAGGAGCATGATGATATGGGATATCTTTCAGAGGAGATTGTTAAGGATAATAAGGGGGCTTTGATAAGAGCTTTTACATGAAACTGCCGCAGACTTTCAGGATGAACAAGGATTTGGATGAAAAGACTAAACAGCTGGAGCAAGAGGCATATATCCTTAGAAAAGATTATGAGATTCCTGAAGGTTCTAGCGATCTTGAGAAAGTTCTTAAAAAATTCAATACATGTGATAAATATTCTACGATGGATAGCTGGTGTGGTGATTGCCAGGAAATTCATAATGCTGTTTATGATATGGTTGAGGATAAGAAGTATAAGGTGTATAAGGATACTAAACGTTTCATCCATTGGATTAAAGACGATCCTTATGATCCTTATAGTGCGTATCTTTTTTCCAGGCGCAGTCTTAAGCGTTATAAGGATGTTAACCGTTATAGTTTTGCTCATATAAACTATGGTAATCTTGAGAAGGTTTGTAATGATATTGAGAAAGTTTTGACTGACAGGGAATATGCTGTTGATTCTTCTAAGACAGAAACTCATGTTATTTATGCTTCTTTTTGTGCTATACCTTTAGGAGCATCTTTAGGATTTTTTGGTTTTAACACTTTTTTTGGGAGCTCTATTTTAGCTTTGTCCGAGGGTGTTTTCTTCACGGCTATGGGTAGTGCTGCTATGATCTCTTTGGCTGGTTTGATTTCTATTAACAAAATATCAGATTATGTTAGGACCAAATATTTTAAAAAATACACAAAAGGTTTAGATAATCTTAAAAATTTAAGCTATAATGTTATCGTTGAGGATAAAAAAGCTGTGGAGGCTGCGTTCAAATGAAAGATAGAATGATAAAATATAAAAAAAATATAAAGATACCAAAAGCGTTTAGACCAAATAAGGATGTTGATGGGAAAACAAATGATCTTGTTGAGGGTGCTAACCTTATGGATAAGAATCCTGATGTTGCAGACAGAGAACTTGAAGCAATACTTGATGCATTTGATAGGTTCGGTAAGCCTACTGAAAAATCTCATTCTATGGCAAAGGGTCTCTTTGAGAAGAGGGATTTTTCCAGCTATGTCTATGAGAATGATAACTATTGTCATTGGGTAAAGAACAGTCCTTACTATAAAGGGGATGTCTCTGTCGTTACTGCATGTGCTTACAATTATAATAAGAATTATTCTTATGGTAGATTGCCCATAAAAAATTTTGATGACTATATCTTGAATATTGAAAGGTTAGGCGATATAAAGGCAATCCTTAATGAGGGAGGTAAAAGTCATTGGGCTATGGTTGGCAAGGATAAGAGTATGTTGCCTGAGTTTTTTGTGGGGGGTCTTGCCGGTCTTACTAGTGGTATTGCTTTGAACTCTATACTGAGGATTGCTGCAACTTCAGGTTCTGTTCTTATCGTTCCACTCGCAGGTGTTGTTCTTGGTGCTGCCGGTCTTTATGCAGGAAGGATTATAGTATCAGATTGTTATAAACGGATTTTGCATAAGGAGAGTGATAACTTTGTAGATGAGCTTAATGACATGTGTAATGAGTACGTTCAGAATAATAACCGTTATGCTTTGATTAGGGGGTTAGATAATTGAAGATTCCTAATAGCTTTAGGCCAGATAAGGATTTGGAAGATAAGACTAATCAGCTTTTGGAGGAGTCTTATGTTCCTAAAGGAGATAATAGTGTTATCCCTGAAGATGTGGATGATATTATAAGTTCTTGGACTCATATTGAGAAAGAGGTTTTCCATGATAGGCTTAATGATATGCTTCGTAGGCAGGATTATTCCAGATATAATTTTGAGTATAAGAATTGGGATTTTTGGTTGAGGGATTCTGGGAGTAAGGATGTTGATTTTTTTATCGGAATCTATAATTATGTGGATATAGGAGATACTGCTTTTCAGGGAGAGTATTGGAATTATCATTATGTCAATCTTCCTAAGAAGAATGTTAAGAAGTTCTGTGATAGGGTCAAGAGATATCAAAGTTTAAGTGATCTTTTTAGCAATGTTAAGTTTAGGGATGCTTGTGAGATTGGAGGGGTTTTAGGTACTGCTGCTCTTGGTTCTGCTGGGGGTCTTGTGGGTGTGATGGCTGCTTTAGGTGTTGCAGGTTTTAGTTTTATAGGGGCTGGATTCTTAGGTGGGGGTATTGCAGGTTTTCTTTTTGGTAAATATCTAGAAAGCACAGGTTTGTTTACTATGCTGCCTGACTTATATCTTCATTATAGGGTATGCAACTTAGTTAATGAGCATGTGATGGGAGATACTGAAGCTATCAGGAGGGCTTTGCCTTGAAGATTCCTAAAAGTTTTCTGACAAAGAAAGATGTTTCTGTTGAGGACATGTTGAAGAATACTAGTGATCTGAAGAAGAAGCGCAGGAAAGATGCTTTGGATAATCTTTTCCTTGATTTTAATGATTATTATAAGGAGGTTAAGAAAGGAATTCTTAAAGATAATGAGTCTTATGAGTTTGCTTTAGAGTGTGCTAGGAATTTGAGATATGATGTTTGTAATCTTCAGGATTTTGTGAGGTATGTTGTGAACTATGATGATAAATCAGGTCTTTACGTTTCTGCTTTGATTAATAATCTTCTTGATTCAACTGTTGATGAGATAAGGATAGAGCCTTTGGCGCCTTTAGATTCTTTGGCCAACTGCATATCCAAGGGTAAATTGGTTATCGAAGGTAGTGTAGGTCAGTATCTTGGATGGCAGATGAATGGTGGTGAGCTTGTTGTTGATGGTAATGCAACCGATTATGTAGGTTATAATCTGGAAGGAGGTAAGATTATTGTTAATGGTTCTGTAGAAACTGATTTGGGATATGATATGAATGATGGTGAGATAATTATCAAGGGTAATGCAGGGGAGGATGTTTGTAATGGTATGGAAGGAGGAAAGGTTACTGTCTATGGTAATGTTGAGAAAGTTGGTGCGATGGATGCTGGTGAGCTTCATGTTTATGGAGATATCCATCAGAAAAAATTCACTGAAGAGATCAAAGGTATGATTTATCTCAATGATAAGAAGATTTGGCCTAAGCCGAATAGGAGGAAGAAAAAATGAGATTGCCAAAAGGGTTTGTTGCAAAAGGTGCTGAGAAAAAATTAGAGGAGCTATTGGATGATTATTCGAATAGGTCTTTGTTCAGGATTGCAGGAGGTTATGATCGTTTTAATGAGACAGGTAAGCTTTATAATCAGGCTGTTAAGATTTCTAAGGGCATAATTTATGATCAGTTTAACTTGGAAGAGTTCTGTAAGATTCTATATAAGTTGACTAATGACTGTTGGGCTGGTAATTATGTATCTGCTTTGGTGAATAAGATCATCAAGCCTGAGGATACTTTTAATCTTGAATTTCCTGGAGACCTTGTTCTTGATGGTTTAGGAACAGCTTTGAAACAGGGTAAGGTTTACATTCTTGGTGATGCAGGTTACAGCTTGGGTTATCACATGTATGGGGGTGAATTATGTTTGAGAGGTAATGCTGCTTATCTTGTAGGTCATAACATGCTTGGCGGTAAGATAGTTGTTGATGGTGATGCTGGTGACCAAGCAGGTTTTACTATGCAGGGCGGTGAGATAATCATCAATGGTAATGCTGGTAAGGAAACAGGTTATGATATGGATGATGGGCTTATCACTATCCATGGTGATGTTGTTCAGGCTGGTTGGAAACTTAATGGTGGAAAGATCATGGTTCATGGTAAGATTAAGAATATCTGTGGTGACCATGATTTAGAAGGTGAGATTTACGAGAAAGGGGTTAAGGTTTGGCCGCTTTAATTTTCAGTAATCTTTATATAATTTTAATTCTTTTTCCATTGCTATAAAAGTGAGGTGGTAATAAATGCCAGAAGAAGCAAAAGAATGTTGTCCTAAATTTGACCCAAAGCCTTGGGATCATAAGAAGATTACCTGGAAAAATAAGAAGTTTGTCAAGACGCGAGTTAAAAGTTTTTTCCATATACCGTTGAATTTTGGTAGCGTAATGACTAAGACTACTAAGCTTATCAAAGACAATGGTGGTTGGCCTAGGAAGTCTGAGTGGTTTTCTGATGAGAACTCTTTGTTCGGCTCAGACTTATATGTAGCTACAACAAAGAACATCCCAAATGCTGAGAATATGAAGCTTTCAGGTGTTTTCATAAGTAAGGTCTTTGAAGGCTCTTATAATAACATGAAGTCCTGGATCAAGGAGACCAAGAAGCATGTCAATGATGATCTGAAGAAAGGTGTTCTTAGGATGTATTTCTTCTATACTACCTGTCCTAAGTGTGCGAAGAAGTATGGTAAGAATTATGTTGTGATATTGGCTCAGATAAGATAATTTTTTATTTTTTCCCTCTTACGAGGTTAGAGATGTCTTTTATGTATTCTAGCACTTTCATATAAGAGTGTAGTACCTCTTTGCTTTGTTCATTTTTTAGTTTCTTTTCTAATGCTATGGATTCTTTTGTGTATTGTTTGTATTTGTTCCACATCTTTATGGCTTCCTCAAAATCTTCATTTAAGAATGCAGATGTTATCTTCATGTATTCTTGGTTTATTTTTTCTGCAAGTTTCAATACTTTTTCGTTTGTTTTTTTCCCTGATATGTTTTTTAGTTCGTCCGCTAACCGTTCCAGTTTTTCGCAGGCTAATCGATAGTCCATTGCTTTGACCAGTGTCATGTCGTCTTTTTGTACGTATTTTCCTTCCTGCAGGTATTCTCTTATCAGTCTTATTGCCATGTAGTAGAATTTTGTCAGATTTTTCTCTTTTTCTTTTATGCTTGAGTGTTCTCCTTTTATTATGTCTTCGAACATGCTTGCTGTTATGTAGTTCATCCTCTGGAAGCAGGATTTTATGCTCAGTCCTTCTATCCTGAAGTTTTGCAGTACTATTTTTTCTTTGGTT
>JAHIPG010000091.1 GCA_018894775.1 Nanobdellota archaeon | reverse complement strand
TAATCATAATGATTTCTGTGAATGGGTTAAGTGTAAAAAAAAGAAGAAAAGCTTCTTTGAATCACCGGAGTCTCACTTAAACAATAATAAGCAATATTTCAGGCTTAAGGATTTAGATAAGAAACTTCATAATTATGCTGTTCAGATCAAGAGCAAAGAGGACTCAGTTAAATCAAATGCTCTTAATGATGCATTGAATCAGCCTATCAATGGAGAGTCTGATAAGTCAACAACTGATATTTACCTTAAAGCATTAAAAGAAGATTAGAATTCACCCAGTTTTTTCTGTTTTTTGTTGAAGTTTCCATGATATTTTGGTGGATCTGCTTTTTTGTATTCAAATCCCCAGTCTTCCAACATCTTTCTGGCATTCGCACTTATGTCTGGAGCAGCAATTATCCCTCTTACTTTTTCTAGACCTTTATTCTTTTTTATTTTTTCAACATATCTTCTTAGTTGTGTAACAGCATCTAATGTTGCTGTATATCTTTTGCATTCTATAATGACTAAAGTATTGTTCTTATCATACCCGAACACGTCGATAAAACCATACTTTGTATGTTCCTCTCTGCTTAACGGCTTAAAGTCATCTTCTATCAGTTTAGGATTATTATAAATTTTATCTGACATGTCTTTCTCAGATCCTTTTAGCGTTATCTTTTCTCCGTCTTGAAGAATTTTTGTTTGTAAGAAATGGATGTTGTGTAATCTGATTATCATCTCTTCTTTCTGCGCTACATGTTTGCTTTTCAGATATAACTTTTTATCTTCATAATATATATTGTGTTCTGTTCCTGTCTTCATGTAGTTTACAGGAGCAGTTCCTATGGGTTGATGTACTATCAGATTTCTGTCAGGCTTGATTATTATCACTCTGTCTCCTTCTGGTAGGTATGATTCTGCCCGTCCATTGTATTCTATGGTGCAGTTTGCTCCGATTACGATTGTTGACTGTCCTTTCAAGGCTCTTTTTATTCTTTCTTGGGTTTCATGCATTTTCCTATAACATACATCTCTTTGCTTTTGCTTTTTGATGCTTCGGGCTTCATTGTCTTCACAAACTCAAATCTTTTCTTGACTTCTTTTAGAAATTCTGGATATTTTCCTCCTTGGAATATTTTGCAGAGAAAATTTCCTTTTTTTACTAAGTTAGTATCACATATTTTTAATGCAGCCATAGCCAAGTCAAAACTCCTTTCCTGGTCTAGTGCTCTGTCTCCTGTTGTTTTTGGTGCCATATCACTAAGGATTATGTTGAATGTTCCGTCTATTTTTATTTCTTCTACGTCTGCTTTTATGAATTGAAAGTTCTGGGCTTTTATCTCCTTGACGTTGTTGATGTCTATCCCTATTATGAATCCTTTATTGCCTATTAGCTCTAATGATGCCTGTACCCATCCGCCTGGGCTGCAACCCAAATCCAAAACTTTATCCCCTGTTTTGATTAGATTATATTTTTTATTTATCTGTTTTAACTTGTATACGGATCTTGCGTAGTATCCTTCTTCTCTGGATTTCCTAGTGTAGAAATCTTTCATAAGTTAGGAAGAACTTCCGGTTGTTTAAAAAATTTTTCATCTGCATTAAGCTTATAAACCTTTCAAATACCCTAAAGTTCATCAATCAAGGGGGGTTTTAAAAATGAAAAACTTAAAAACAAAAATCGGAATATCCTTAACAGCCTTAGCCTGCTTTTTAATGGTAGGTTGTGCAACTGAAAAAAAACAAGAACCAAAAAGGGAACCTTACGTTGTGAAGGTTGCGAAACTAACAAAAGAGATAGTACCAAATAGCTACAAGACTTCTGATGGCAAGACTATAAGCTTTTCGTATAGGGAAAGTGAGAAAGGTATGCCTCTTTATCTCGAACTAGAAATTTCTAAGGGATCTAGTGAATATAAGGTTTTCATACGAGATTTTGATTTGAATAATTTAGATGAACAGGATGATGTAATCTATGGATCAGAGTCTTATTATCCTCCGGCAGGGGTGATACTCTTTGATGGCACAACTTTCAAATTTGGTGCACTCTCAGAGGATTTACAGATGGAAATAAGAAAAGAATATAGTCTAAGGATAAAAGAAGCTCCTGAAATATTATTAGAAGCAGATAATAAATACAACCGAGAAATACAGCGAGAAAAAGAACAAGAAAAGCAAGGATTTGAGAATAATGTTCTAAATATTTTAAAATGAATAGACTAAAAAATCAGAGTCCTAAATCCAGTTTTTTCTTAGCAGGTATTGCTGTAGGTGCTTCTCCACCATGCCATGTGAATCTTGGTCTTACTCTCATAGGATATATCCTTTCAGAATTATCATCTAGAATTAAAGCTGCACCTTTTTCTCTTGGCAGATTATTCAGCTGTGCAACTAAGCTTGAGGTCATATAGCTCTGCATCATAGAATTTAATGCTTCTATATCAAATCTTGCTGTAACCCTGTGTGAAATAACTAAATCTGTCTGAGTCATGACATCTTTGTGTATTTTTCCCGGCTGTTGTGTTGCAAGGATAGTTGAAACTCCTGGCTGCCTTCCTTCCCTTAGTATTGTTAGCAGTGCATCGCTCGCTGCCGTCTTTCCTTGATCCGGTAGGAACTCATGTGCTTCATCAATGACCATCCATATCATAGGCTTTCTTTCTTTTTGATATTCTTCATCACTTCCAAGATAGCTGTATCCTCTGTTTATTGCTTCAACTTCTTCTTTTTTCCTTTCGATTGTCCTTTGGATGAATATTTGTTTGGATAGTAGTCCTGTCACAAGGCTTTTTACTCCCCAGCCTCCTGTTCCGACAGTGTAAGCACTAAGATCTACGATACTTACTTTGCCCCCTTCTATCATTTCACTGACGTTTGTTCCTTCTTTGTCAAAAAGCCCCCATCCTTTTGCTGCTCTAAATCTGTTCTTTGCAGCATTCTTTACGTCTATTGCTGTATCTTCATCTTTATCTATAGCATTAACTATGTCGTCTATGTCATAGTCCATGTTTTCCGCTTCTATGAAATCAAGCACTACTTTTTCTATTGCTATTGCCAAAGGATCATTTTGATCCAAGCCAAAGGTCAATTTCCAGTCATCTGGCATCAGATCACTTGGCTTCAATGAGAATGAGAAGTCAACAGGAATTCCTTGGTCTTTATAGGATTGATACATTCCTTTAGGGACATATATCTTTACTTTGTCTAATCTTTCTGGTTTCATATCCCATTCCTTTAATAAATCAGCATCTTTTTCGTTAGGATATTTCATTGTCCAGAAGATACCCATTGTATCAAATATCATAACAGCAAGGTTTTTTGCCACATCTTCCGGAAGGTTGCATATCCCTTCTGATATCACACCTAAGGTGTAAGATTTTCCTCCACCTCTCTTACCTGCAACTAATACTACATGACTTCTGACAACATCAAGGAACAACCTATTAGAAAGGGAAGTAGTTCTTCCCATCTTTACATAACTTTTTCCGATAAGAACAGTTGCCTGATCACCAAACTTTTTTTTATCAGCTTCGTTTCTTCCGACGATTATGTCATAAGCCATTCCTCATTAAAAAGTGATTGAAAGATTTAAAGCTTTTGATTTGACTTATTAATTGGCTTTTAGTAAAGCTTAAAAATAGGATTCTATCACTTTAGAAAACCATGATAACTAATCAAATTAAGACTTTTGCACTTTTAGGATTACTTACAGCAATACTTCTTTGGTTTGGAAGCTTTTGGGGTCAAGGCGGACTAGCGATGGCTTTAGTATTCGTATTCATAATGAACTTTGGAACATACTTCTTCTCAGATAAGATTGTTCTTAAGATGTATAGGGCCAAGGAAGTTAGTAAGAAAGATGCACCTAATCTTTTTGAAGTTGTTAAGGAAGTTGCGCATGATGCGAAGATACCTATGCCTAAAGTTTTCATAATGCCTTCTGATCAAAGCAAT
>JAHIPG010000090.1 GCA_018894775.1 Nanobdellota archaeon | reverse complement strand
TTTAAGTCGCTTATATGCATAAATTGCCAGAGGTATTCCTACTATGAAAATTGAAAGCAAAATTCCTAATATAAATAAAATCAAATAATGGAGATTTAATTTTTCTTCAACAACTTTCTTTTTTCTGTTAGATTTTTTTAATGTATTTAGTATGATTTCATATTGCTCAATTTCTTTTATGGCTTTCTTGATATCAAAAAAATCAGAATCAGAGATTTTGTTATATTTCTTATATTTCTCAATTTTCTCAGCGACAATCTCTTTTTTCTTTTTATTTTCGTTAATACCGAATATTACTTTGTCAATTTTCTTGATTTTTTCATTTAGTGTTACTTCCTCTTTTGTTAAACTTTCTTTTTCTTGGAATCGTTTATAATTTTCTTTTAATCTTTTCAATTTTTCTGATTTTTGTTCTAACTCTTTAATGACCTTCTCATAACGGTGTGATTCAGAAGTAATGCTTTCTTTTGTTTCTTCAGCATTTTTCAATTTTTCTTTTAAGTCTCTTTGCTCATCTTCTAAAATATCGATTTCTTTCGATGAATCTTTAGTGATTTTCTTTATTTTTGATAAAGCCTTTGTTGCTGACGCTTTTGCTCTCCCAGCAAACACTTCTTCAATCATGTCCTTAATTTTGTTTTTTATTGCGTGATTTTCCAGTATAGTCATTTGAGATTGTCGTATAAATGCTGTATTCTCAAAGACCTTTTTATCGTCAAATCCAAAATGTTTTTTTAAATAAGGACTAATGTTTTTATTGACAGAAGCAATTTCTTTGTTTTTCCTTTTTGTTATCTTCACAAGCTTTCGTTTATTATTTTTATGATCTGTTGTAATCCTAAAAGTTTTACCATTATCTGTTTTGTAAGTTAGCGCAGTTTCGCAAATATCTGCGTTTTTCCAGCAGAAAAAAGGCTCGATTTCTCTCGTTGTAAACTTAAAGATGGATGCTAAAATTGCTTCTATGATTGTACTTTTTCCAACCTCATTTAAACCACCAATAAAATTAATACCCTCTTTAAAATTTATGGTTTTTTTAGTGGCAAATTTTCCAAATCCTTCTAATTCAAGTTTGATGAGTTGCATTTTTATCACATTTTTTTATCTAAATATCCTATTCCAATCCTTAAGGCATTTTCAAGCCTTTTTCTTTTAATCCCGTCCTTTTCCTTCTTAATTTCTGCTTTAACTAATCTGATGAATGTCCCTCTAATTGTTTCATCTTCTGTCAAATCATCAGGTACATGAACATTATCTACAATTTTAAGGAAGAAATATTTTGATTCATATTCTTTCATTAGAAGATCAACATCAAAAGTAAAATCGAGTGAAGGGCTACCCTTGAGAATAAGTCTTAAGATATTGTTCTCTCCTTCGTTTTTCTCTAATAATTTCTCTATCTCATGCTCAGTTTCAAAATTTGTGCAATCTAATTCTACTGTTTTAAATTCTCGTTTATTTACTTTTATAGGTTTAACATTTACTTTTTTATCTGAATAAGAAACTAAAATTACAAACCTGTCTCCATTATTTTTAAACGTTAAGCCTTCCGGTGTCCCAGAATAGCAGCAGGGTATTTTTGTTTTTAAATTCATTAGATCATGGAAATGCCCGAGTGCGATATAATCCAAATCACTGTTATTAATTTCTTCTTTGCTGATAGGCCTGTATCCTGATTCTGGCTCTTCTTCCCGATTAACATTGGTCGTAGAACCATGGGCTAAACCAACTTTAAAATTATCCTCTTTTTCTGCTTTGAAACTTTTCAATGGCTGTTTTGTATCGTCAGTATAAGCCAGCCCATAAACAGTTAAACCTTCTATTCTTTTCGGTTCTAATTCGGAGCTATCAAAAATTACGACATTCTTTGGAAACTTATATTCTAACCATACACTTCCTTTTTTGTATGGGTCATGATTTCCTGAAATTATAAAAACAGTAATTTTTTCCTTTTCTAGCCTCTCTAATTCATTAATGACGAATCTAACTAAGGATTTTGGTGGGTCTGGGTTATCGAATAAGTCTCCACCAATCAGGAAAGCGCTAACTTTTTCCTTTATACCGATATCAATAATTTTTGAGAATACATTTTGGCAGTCAATTCTATGTAACTTTGAGTTATCACTAAGGGACTTAAAAGCCATCCCTAAATGTAAATCTGCTGTTTGAATAAGCCTGACAACCATAATTACAACCCCATATCTATAATTGAAAAGATATACTGCTATTTAAATTTTCCTTCACTATCCTTAGCAATATTTTCAATCTCATTTGTCTTTATCTCTATGGGTATTTCAAAACCCTCTTGACTTATTCTCATTTCTGATCCGCATTTTGGGCACCTATAAGTTACCCATTTAACCCCTTTGTCATCCAATCTGCTGCCAACCTTTACCCTTAGTGTCTCCTTTATCATTGTTACTTGGCTTTTTTCCACTAGGCGCATAGTTTGCATAATAATATCAAAAAGAATGCCCTGTACCATGACTAATGCCCCATCCTTAAATGCTCCTTTCTTATCCATTTGAGGAAACATACATCCCTTTTCTATTTCATCAGACAATTTTTTTAACTCAGCAGTGTAGTGCTTCGTGGTCGCTACTCTTCTTCTTTCTACTGACCCTGTCTTTGAATGCGTATTAATATCATTTGTGTATTTAATAACACCAATCTCTGGCATAATCCCTGAGAGGATGGTATATATTGTCCATGTTGCCCCTTCCACATCTTCGCTACTTATCGCATCAGACAATTTTTTTAATTCCGCAGAATATGTCTTTGTTGTTTCTCTTTTTTTCTTCACATATTTTATAATATTTGAGAGAAGTGTATGTATTGTTGTCATCGCCCTTTCCATATCTTTATTATATATCTCATCAAGCAATTTTTCTAATTCCTTAGATTCATCCTTGAACTCTTCACATGGACAAGTAAATGGTCTTGGTTCCACACTCGATTCCAGCTCACATCTTACAATCCTTTTTTTTCCTTTCCCTGTTTCGTGCCTTTTTATTGTTGCATTTACCTTTGCACCCAATGTGATATGCCCACGTGGCACCCAGACTGATTTATATACAGTTCGCCCACCAAACTTATCGGGGATGGGTTCTGATATTCCTGCAACGAGTAGCCCTCTTTCATTTTCATCTTCAACGAAGCAGAAACTAAAAACTTTTCCTTTTGGGAATTCATGCCCTACACGCCAAACTATATGACACGTCCGCACCTCTTCCGTCTTCTTTGCGTTATTCTCCTCGGTCATATTTTACTCCGCGTTTATAACCTTTTTTATGTTGATAGCTTTGGGGACACTTAAAACTAACGGAAAAAGCATCGCTGAAGCAAAATGTGGAACATCCAATTAATCCTATTTTCTTTGAAGATTTGTCCTTGTTACATCCTATATCCTGTTGGTTGAAGGACATTAGAGTCTTCTGACCCTCTCTCTTTTTCTGAGAAACATATATTTCAATGGGAATATCAAACTTCTTTAAGTATCCTTCCATTAATACTTTTACTTCTGACCAGTCAAGCCCGCCCAAGTCACAACCTAACTTGGGAAATGCAATAGATTTTAACCCCCATGCTTTATAGTTGTTTTTAAGATATAAAAGTCCTTTTTCAATGTATTCCATTCTGGATTTATTTTTCCAATGTTTTTTTGTGGGAAAATTAATAATAACCTTTTTGTCAATCCTGTAAATATGTAGTAGACCTGGTTTAATTTCACCTTTCAGGCATTTTTCTTTATATTCCTTGAACATATCTGGGTATCTCCTTTTAAATTCCAATGCCAGTCCTTTGCCCATAACACCATCACAATTAACTGTATTAACAATAGCTTGTAATTTTGTGTCAAATATACTCTTACCAACTATATGCCTTATCATTTTTTATCTCCTAAATTCTATTTTCGACCAAATTCTATTTTCGACCAAAGTTGACCAATGTTATCCTCTGCTAACGCCCTTCTTAACAACTTGACTTTTTGTTTTGCTGGGTCTGCTGAAATGATTATTTTCTCTATGGCCGATGGACTAATCATGTTCGGCACTAAAACCTCCGCCATTTTAAGCATTTTGTATTCGGTAGATTTTGCCATGATTTTATCCCATCTCAACTTTTCTAAGTTCTGTATACCTTTGTAAATGTGAACAGATTTAACAAATTTACTTGCGCAGTTTCTATCTGAAAAATATACATCATCCATTAGGAGTAGGTTAATATTGACCTTTATTATTACTATATTCTCCTCATCATTTTCTTTACGTACTTTGTACAACATTGGTGTATCCTCAGCAAAGTATAATGGTACATAATCATGAAGTTCTCTAGGCAGCCCCTCTATCCTGTTTCTTAATCGTTGGACATCTTTATCGCTAATATCTTTAAAATCAAGTTTTAGATTCCTCATTTTGTTTCTGGACAGTATGCCCCTGTCCAAAATGCTCTTTAAATTGTCTATATGTGTAATATGGTTAAGTGATTCTACTGTTTTCTCTTCTCCTGATTCCGACAAGAATTTCTTTACATAGTCTGAAAATTTTATCCGGTTTAACTCTCTAAGTTTTATCATCTCTTCCCATTCTGCTATCTTTCGTTTACCCCCAACACCCAACTTATACAGGTCTAAAAGTTTTATCCTCTTTAATTCCCATTCTGCTTTCTTGCATTTTGGGCATCTTTCAGGCATCTCAGTATAATTATCAGATCCTGAGAGCCATCCTTCCCTTAATAATTCATATAAATATTTTTTTAACTCTTTTGACTCTCTAATATCAGATGGCAACCTTATTAAAAAACCTACATCTACCCTTTTTTTACAGTGCTTACAAACCATTATGGCGCCCATTGTAGAAAGTATATGCTTTCTGGAGTATAAAGATTGCCAACAAATTCACACCCTTTTTGTCAGACGAGTAGTAAACAATTAACTTTTCAACATTGTCACTGATTTTCAGAGACGATATGACTACTTTTGACTACCATCCTAATGTAGCAAACACTGTTATCGTGGTTATTCCTCAGAAAATGTATATTATATCTCACCCATCTTTCTGCAAACCTTTTCTAGCTCAGGAATAAAATCCTCAACAACCTTTCTTGTGACATGAGGCATAACAACGATTCTAATGCATTTTGGTTTTCTTG
>JAHIPG010000089.1 GCA_018894775.1 Nanobdellota archaeon | reverse complement strand
CATGTTTGTTTTTATGACATTCTACTTTTTCATCAGGAGTTGGCAAGAAAAAACAATTAAGAAAACAGTTATACTTGCTATCATAGCAGGCTTTAGCTTAGGGTTTGCTGATATGAGTTGGGGAGGGACAAGTATAATTTATATGATTATAGGTCTATTTGGAGTTTTCGGCGTTATACTCAATAGGTTTTCAAAAAAGGATTTCTACACGTATGGCATTTGGTTCTTGAGTTGGGTATTTATGCTTCAGTTCTCTAGGGGAGGATTATTCAAGCTTGCATCTGATCTGGGATTAGGGGAAAAAATAATCATCGCAGCAAGTAGAATTGTTACATCATCTACTTCAGCGATAGTTGTTGTAGCTTTTTTTATGATATTAGTTGACTTCTTAGTGTTCAAGAAAGATATACTGAATATAAAAGAAAAGGTTAGAAAAAAAGTACCGCTTGGTTTTGCATCTTTTTTGATTTCAATTATACTCTTAGTTATCTTATCAAGTATAATTGTAGGTCCAAGTTATATTTTCAATACTATAAATCATTTCTATGATATGGTCGTAAACCCATTAAATAATAGATGGATTCGTACTGTTGCTGAAAGCCATGAGCCTTACATAACAGATTGGATTGGCCAGATGTCATTTAAATATATAGCATTAGTTATTTTAGGATCATCTTTATTAGTTTATGAATCCCTCAAATCTTTGAAGAAGAAGCATTCTATACCTCTTGTCACAGGATATACAGGATTATTGTTACTTTTTATTTTTAGCCGATATTCAAGTGGGTCAGCAATCTTTAATGGTGTCAGCCAAACGGCTAAGATTGCATTCTTAGGATCTGGAGCAGGATTAATGACAGGACTGATAATTTTTTATTTATATTCATTCTATAAAGATAATGATGCTTATTCGCACTTATTAAAGATAAGGAAGGAACATATATTTGTAATAATATGGTTTGTTGTCATGGCTATGAGTGCAAGGAGTGCTGCTAGGCTTATTTTTATATTTGCACCTATAACCACAGTCTTATTTGGCTACATTTCAGTAAGCTTATTTGACTATGCACGTAAATTTCTAAAAAAGGATTGGCTTAAACTTATAGCTTATGCTTTGATAGGGCTTCTTGTAGTTTCTATATTTTATGGTTTTGCAAAAACTACACTTAATCAAGCAAAATATACTGGACCTAGCTATAACCAACAGTGGCAGATAGCAGGACAATGGATAAGAGAGAATACACCACAAGATGCGGTATTTGCACACTGGTGGGACTATGGTTATTGGGTACAAACTGGAGGAGAAAGAACAACTATCGTAGATGGCGGAAACGCTATAGGTTATTTTAACTACCTTATGGGGCGACATGTACTTACAGGCCAAACAGAAGAAGAGCCACTACCATTCTTATTAGCTCATAATGCAAGCCATTTACTTATAATCTCTGATGAAATTGGGAAATATCCGGCGTTCTCATCTATAGGTTCTGATGAAAACTATGATAGATACTCTTGGATAAACCAGTTTACTCTTGATGAGAACAATGTGCAAGAATTAAGAGATAAAGTGATTTACCTTTATAGGGGAGGGACTCTAATAGATGATGATATAATATATCAAGATAAGCTATTTCCAAAGCAAGCAGCAGGTATAGGAGGATTCTTTGTAAGTAGGAAGCATGAAGAAAATATTACTAGTTTTGAAAGGCCTCAAGCGATTGTCATTTATAATGGGCAGCAAACACAAATCCCGTTAAACTGCTTGTTTATGCAGGGAAAAGAAGTAAATTTTGGAACAGATGGACTAGATGGATGCCTGTTAATAATCCCAAAAATAGATGGGCAAAAAATGAACCCAATCGGAGCTGCGTTCTACTTATCACCTAGAGTAAAAAATAGCAGAGTAGCCCAATTATATTTAATGGGAAAACAATCTGAGTATTTTAAACTAGTATATTCTGATGAAGAACAAATGCCTCTATCAATCTATAACGGAAGAAATATAGGTCCACTAAAAATATGGGAAATCACATACCCAGAAGGCTTACAAGTACCAGATGAGTTCTATGGAACTATCGATCCAAATCCAGATGTTCAATATTAAAAGCTAAGAGGATGAGAAATATGTCCAAAAAAATACCTGATAAATGGTTATAATCCTTCTTAATCCAATCTATAGAAACATTAATAAAACCAAAATGTCAAGGTTGGAATATAAGTAAAAGAGTTTAAAATGAAAAAACCGATTCTTGACAAGTGGTTCTATTTTCCGATATTTTTGATGAGTATTAATCTGATTATCAGGCTGGTGAACCAATCAAAAATTATAAAGATGTTCCCTCTTGATTATACTAATGACTGGGCATCATACATCGCACAGCTTTTCTTCTTAGCAAAATGTGGATTTCATCAAACGTGTCCTTATTGGTATAATGGATTTGATACTTTTGTGATAACTTCCCCAGGATGGTACTTTTTTGCTTTGCCATTCTATTGGATCACAAAGAATGTTCAGATAGGTGCTTATCTATCTCTTTTGGCAATGTTTATTCTTTCATACTTACTTATCTATATATTATGTAAAAAGAATGGCCTGTCAAGGGTTAAAAGCATTATGTTCTTTCTTTTATTTTTTGGAAATGCATTAGCCATAGGGGATTTTATCAGGTTAGGAAGAGTAGTTTCTATGTTTCCTTTCATGATACTCATACCTTTTTTTACAATACTTTTGTATTACAGGAATCATAAGTTTAATAAGTATTTTTTAGTGTTCATACCAATCTATGCATTAGTATTGATTTCCCATGCTCCTGAAACAATAATTTTTTCATTCTTAATAATAGGATTATTCCTTGTAAAAAAACATCTTAAAGAAAGGTTATATATTATAGGATCCAGTTTAGCAGCTATTATTGTTTCATCTTTTTGGCTAATTCCTTTCCTTATTGCATCTACAGATTCTATAATAACTACTGATACTTATGCTCTTGGAGAAGTTTTGTTTAACGCTTGGAAGTTTGAGCCTTTAACATTTATAATATCCATTATTATACCCCTTGCATTATTCTTGTTGTTTTATCTTAATTGGCAGAAGAATAAATCTAAGGACTATTTTTTATTCTACTTACCTTTACTTTTTTTGAATCTGATATTCTTATTGAGGATTTATCCTTTTATACCTCTCTTGAAGAACATACATCCAGATATTTTTCATCACTTCCTATTATTTTTTGTGATTTTCTTCTTCCTTAAACTAGATTTAGAGAAATTTTCTACAAACTGGAAAAAGATGCTTTTCATATTATTCAACTTAGGCGTTATCTTAAGTGTCACAATTTCTCTCATACATACTCCTTGGTTTACAGAGCATACTGAATCTGACAAGGAGACTCTTGAACTTTTTGATTATATTAATGGAAGATACTTAATTTATGGTAGCAACGGATCTTATACATATGCTTATTATTCTTATATTCCAATATATCTTGATCTTCCAAGCGCATCTGGTTGGTATCCTCATATGCTGTCTGTTGAATATAAACAGCTGCTTAAGGATTCAAGTGACACATTAAAAGAAAAAGATTGTGAGGGCTTCAAGAATTCTTTAAGCGCCCTTAATGTAACTGATATTTTAGCCTATAATGAGTTTTGTGATAGCTTAGACATATGTAACCTTAATAAAAAAGCTGATAAAAACAATATTTGTGTTTACAGTTATTACTGATAACATAAGTGAAAGACTTGGTTACATAAAATTTATAAATAGTCTTAATTTATCTTAAATTAAGTGATTTATATGGCTGTACAATATTTAAACCTTAAAGAGCAATCGCTTAGTCTAAAAGAGGAACTAAAGACTGCTATAAACAGAGTTATTTTCAAGAATTCTATGTTCATATTAGGTTCTGAGGGGAAAAGCTTTGAAAAAGAATTTTCTGCTTATTGTGGAGTAAATCATAGTATTGGTGTAGGTAACGGGACTGATGCAATCTATCTGGCCCTATTGGCTGCAGGAGTAAAAGCAGGGGATGAAGTTATCACTGTTACTAATACAGCTATACCTACAGTATCTGCTATTTCAATGACTTATGCTAATCCTATTTTGGTTGATGTGGATAAATATTATCAGATGGATCCCGAGAAGGTTGAAGAAAAAATTACTTCAAAAACTAAAGCTATTATTCCTGTACACTTGTACGGACATCCTACAGATATGGATCATATTATGGAAATTGCTAAGAAACATAATCTTAAGGTTATCGAGGATTGTGCTCAAGCGCATGGGACATTGTATAAAGGTAAACAGGTAGGTACATTAGGTGATTATGGGGCATTTAGCTTTTATCCTAGTAAGAATCTCGGAGCTTTTGGGGATGCAGGCATGATCATTACAAACTCTAAGGAGGAAGCTGAAAGTTTAAAGATGTTAAGGAACTATGGTCAGAAAGAGAGATATTATTGCTATAGAAGGGGTGTCAACAGCAGATTAGATGAAATCCAAGCTGCAATACTCAGAGTGAAACTCAAACATGTTGATTCCTGGAATAAAAATAGGAGAAAATTAGCAAAAATTTACAATGAATCATTGAAGAATGTTATCACACCTTTAGAAAAAGATTATGCTAAATCTAATTATCATCTATATGTCATAAGAAGTTCAAAAAGGGATAAGTTGAGAGAATTTTTAGCTAAGAACAAAATTAGCACTGAGATACATTATCCTGTACCTATACACAAGCAAGAAGGTTATTCAGAACTGAACCAAGAAACTTTGCCAAATTCTGAAAAGTTCGCTAAAGAAATAATTTCATTACCTATGTATCCTGAGTTAAAAGAAGAGAAAGTGAAAGAGGTTGCGGATTATATCAACAAGTTTGGAGGAGAACAATAAGATGAAGGGGTTGATACTTGCCGGAGGACTCGCTACAAGATTAAGACCTTTAAGCTACACAGGTCCGAAACAATTAATTTGTTTAGCCAATAAACCTGTATTGCATTATATTGTTGAAGATTTAAAGAATTCTGGAATTAATGATATAGGAATAATTGTTGGTTATACTGAAGAGAGAATTAACGATGTTAAGAACTCTTTAGGTGATGGTGAGAAATGGGATGTCAAGATTACATACATAGAGCAGGATGCTCCAAGAGGTCTAGCTCATGCAGTAAGTATAGCAGAAGATTTCATAAATGGAGAGGATTTTGTAGTATATCTTGGCGATAACATCATCAAAAGCGGTATAAAAAAGCTAGTTGAAGAGTTTAAGAACCAGGATAATGATGTTAACCTGCTATTAGCAGAGAACGATACGCCTGAAAAGTTTGGTGTTGCTTATGTTAAGGAAGATGAGATAATTGATATTGAAGAAAAACCTCAGAATCCTAAAAGTAATCTTGTGATTACAGGAGTGTACATATTCAAATCTTCAATCTTTAAGTATCTAAATAAGGTTGAACTAGGGAAAGGCGGAGAGCTCCAGCTGACCGACGCTATCAGGATGATGGTTCATTCTCCAGAACATAAGGTATGTTATCATCTAATTGAGGATTGGTGGGATGATACTGGAACTGCAGAGAGCGTCTTAAGAGCTAACCACTTACTATTAGAAGACCTCAAAAGGAAGGTTGAGGGGAAAGTTGACCCTACTGCAAAATTATTAGGAAATATACAGGTCGGAAAAGGATCAACTATAAAAGAGAATTGTGTAATCAGGGGACCTGTAATAATTGGTAATAATTGCCAGATTGGACCAGATACATACATAGGACCTTATACTTCTGTTGGTGATGAAACAGTTATCAAAAAAGGAGATATTGAATCATCTGTGATATTAAAAGGAACATATATTGATCTTGATAAGAAGATAGTCGATAGTTTGATTGGAGAGAAGGTCAAGATTCTATCTCACAAAAGTTTGCCTAAAGGCTATAAACTTTTATTAGGTAAAAGATCAGAGTTAAAGTTATAAATAGGTAAAATCTAGTGATTAGAAGAATGAAAGACTTAAGCATATCAGTATTTTTTCCCGCATACAATGATGAGAAGACTATTCCTATACTTATCGAAGATGCTACTTCTGTTCTCAAACCTTTGACAGATGATTATGAGATAATAATTATTGATGATTGCAGTCCAGATAATATTGGGATGATAGTTGATGAGATTGCTAAAAAAGATAAGCATGTGAAAGTGATTCATCATGAGAAGAACAGAGGTTATGGTGGGGCACTCAAAAGCGGATTCAAGGCTGCGACAAAAGATTATATATTCTACACCGATGGCGATGCTCAATATGACGTTAAGGAACTAAAGAAACTTCTGAAATACGCTGAAGACTATGATGTTGTAAATGGTTACAAGATAAAAAGGAGGGACAAGTTCTATCGGATGCTATTAGGTAAGATGTACAATAAATTCGCAAGAACAATGTTCAACATGAATCAGATAAATGATGTTGACTGTGATTTCAGGATGTTTAAAAAGAATGTGATAAAAGATATAAATCTTGAATCTGATGGAGGTTTTATCTGTGTAGAGATGATGTATAAGATTCATAGGGCCAAGTATAAGATTAAGGAAGTTCCTGTCAACCATTATCCTCGTAAGTATGGGAAATCTCAATTCTTTAATTTTAGAAGGGTTGCAAGAACTTTGAGCAATTTCGCTGGAGGTTGGTGGAAATTAGTAATTTGGGAAAGATTAAAAAGCTAGTTTTTCTTAAGAAATAACCATGGATTTTGAAAGTTTTTACAAGGATAAGAGGGTACTAATCACAGGTGGATTAGGTTTTATAGGCAGTAATCTTGCCATAATGCTTGTCAATATTGGTGCCGATGTTACAATAATTGATTCTCTAGATAAGAATTGTGGAGGTAATGAATACAACATAGACTCTGTAAAGGATAAGATTAAAGTGATCAAGGCTGATATAAGAGATAAAGATGTAATTAGAGATGCTGTGGAAGGACAACAGATAATCTTCAATCTAGCAGGCCATTTAAGCCATAAGAGAAGTATGAAACAGCCTGAGCTGGATATGTCATTGAATATTTTTACCAGTCTTAGCCTTCTAGATGCCTGTAAGAAAAATAGGAAAGGAGTGAAGATTGTTTATACAGGTACCAGGGGGCAATATGGTAAGATTATTAAGAATCCTGTTGATGAGAATCATCCCCATAATTTTATAGATGTTAATGGAATCTCTAAACAGACTGCTGAAAGGCTCCACTTCCTATATAGCGAGTTGTACCCTCAGATAAGGGTGACTTCTGCAAGGCTGACTAACTGTTATGGTCCAAGACACCAAATGAAAGATCCTTCTCAGGGATTTATCAGTGTGTTCATCAGGAAAGCGATAGATAATGAGACTCTTGAGCTGTGGGGTGGAAAACAAACTAGGGATCTAAATTTTGTCAACGATGTTGTTAATGTTCTTCTTCTCCTAGGTTCAGAAGAAAAAGCTAATGGACAGATGTTCAATGTTGGCAGTGGAGTTGATAACACCTTAGAAAACTTCGCTAATCTAATCGTTAAGTTATGCAGATCTGGAGAGATAAAATCAATATCCATGCCAGAAGATAATGCCAAGATAGATATCGGCAACTATAAGGCTGATATAAGCAAGCTTAAACGTCTCTTTGGATGGGAGCCTAAGACAAATATAGAAGAAGGGCTTAAGAAAACGATTGATTTCTATAAAAAGAATAAAGAAGAATATTGGTGAATCATTTAGGTTTTTCTGCTACAGCTATTAAAGACACTCCAAATGGGAAATTCAAGTGTTTCAATAGGTTAACCTCTGCAAAGAATATGTTTTTCAACAAGAAACTTACAACAGGATTGACTTTGCCAATATCTGATTCTGAAGCCTTATTCTGATTAATGAAATTATCTATTTTTCTTGTGATATAAATCAGCGGAAACAAGAAAGTGTTGAAGTATGATAATTTTCTTATCTTAAATCCTGCTTTCCTAAGTTTGATTGATAATTCCCTTGATTCATATCTTTGTCTGGTATGTACAAACTTATCATGTCGTCCTGCTAATGACTTTGTTGCACATGTTGTTAGTACAAGTCTTCCTCCAGGCTTAAGGATACGGAATATCTCTTTCAAAGATTTTACATCATCTGTGACATATTCATGGTATATCACATCAATACATGTAGCAATATCAAAAGAGTTTTCTTTGAATGGTATTTTGAGTATGCTGCCTTTAACAACATTCTTTAAGCCTCTTAGGTTACAGTATTTGATAGCCTCATCCATAACGTCCAACCCATAAGAATCATAGCCTTTTTTAGATAAATCTAATGCAACAAGCCCGGTTCCACAGCCAAGATCCAAGAGTTTGAGCCCGTTTCCGTTACGAGGCAAGAAATTTTTAACAAGCTTTAATCTACCTTGATACCACCAATGGTTTTTTTCGATGTTATATAAGTTCTTGTATTCTGATTTTTCCATTATACACTCTGTAAAAAAATGTATATATAAATGTTTTTAGAAACATTTTTATAAACAATTTTTGTTTATACTTTATAATGATAAGTCCATTCCTATGTGCAGCGATAAGCTTTCTTATAGTATGGTTTATGACGCCTTGGTTGATAAAATATCTAAATAAGATAGGATTAGTAGTAAAGGATATGAACAAAGAACATACACCTTTAGTGCCTATATCAGGAGGTTTAGCTGTGATGGCAGGGGTTTTTGCAGGCTTGACCTGTTTCATATTTTTCAGGACATTCTTACCTAATAACTCAGCAAGTCTATTATTAGATAATGAATCTTTGTTACAACTTTTTGCAGGTATAACTGCCATAATGATTATTAGCTTTGTAGGGTTTATAGATGATTTAGTTATTAAAAGAGGAAATGAGAGATCATCAGGATTGAGACAGTGGCAGAAGCCTTTAATTACCCTTTCAGCAGCTGTTCCTCTTATGGTTATTAATGCAGGCACTAAAGTTATGGGATTTCCATTCTTAGGTGAAATTGATGTAGGCTTGCTATATCCTTTAGTATTCATTCCAATAGGTGTTGTTGGGGCTGCCAATATGATTAATATGCTTGGTGGTTTTAATGGAATGGAAACGGGTATGGGTATCATCTGCATGGGTATGCTTGGGCTTTACGCTTATGTAAATGGCCTCTATATGGGAGCACTGATAGCTTTGATAACATTTGCAGCATTAATCGCTTTTTATTTTTACAATAGATACCCTGCTAAGATTCTTCCTGGGGACTCTTTAACTTACCTTTTAGGAGGGGTTTTGGCCAGTATTGCTATATTAGGGAATATGGAAAAAGCTGCCCTGATAGTTTCTATACCTTTTTTCATAGAATTCTTTCTTAAAGCAAGAAGTAAGTTCCGGGCACAGACTTATGGATATTATAAGGGTGGGAAAGTACAGTCTAAATACAAGAAAATATACTCTATTCCTCATTTTTTCACAAGAACAGGAAAATTTACCGAAAAACAAATAAGTTATATTATGATATTAATAACATTAGTATTTTCAAGTCTGATTTGGGTAATATAAAAAATGGAACTATCACTAATAATCCCAGCGTATAATGAAGAATTGAGAATAGAAAGAACTATAATCAGTTATATAAAAAACCTAAAAGAACATTTCAAAGATTTTGAAATCCTTGTTATACTAAATGGCTGTAGAGATAATACATTAGAAGTCATTCAAGAGTTACATAAAAAATACCCCAAGTACCTTAAGTATAAGGACTATGAAGATGCGATAGGAAAAGGCGGGGCCATCATAGAAGGGCTAAAATATAGCCAAGGGGAACATATCGGATTTATTGATGCTGACGATGCTTTTGATGTTAATGGAATCATAAAACTAGTTAAGTTACTTGATTTTAATGATTGTGTCATAGCCTCTAAATGGAAAAAGATATCGTTCTTGGACGTTAGCGAACCATTTACAAGAAAATTTTTTAGCCGTGGATGGAACATACTTGTAAGAGTCCTGTTAGGGTTAAATTTTAATGATACCCAAGCAGGTGCTAAGTTTTTGAAAAAAGAAGTTCAAGAAGCCATTGGCCAGGATTTTATCTGTAAGCAATTCGCTTTTGATGCTGAATTTTTGTTTAAAATTAAACAGAAAGGATTCAGGATAAAGGAAATATATATTCCAAGCAAACACATGGAAGGCAGTACATTCAAGCTTTCAAATTCATTTCAAATGTTTAATGATCTTTTAAAGGTTTGGAGGTCTAGATTTTGAAATACTTCTGTTTATCATTTGATATAGAAGAGTTTGATGTACCTTTAGAATTCAATAAAAGCATATCTGAAGAAAATATGTTTGGCATAAGCCATAAAGGCACTAAAAGAATTATAAGTCTGTTAGATAATAGAAGATTAAAAGCAACATTTTTCACAACTGCAAGATTTGCTATGAAATATCCTTCCTTGATCAAGAGAATAAGTGAGAAACATGAGGTTGCGTTACATGGTTATAAGCATGATTCAAACTATAAAACTATGTCGGATTCTGAAGCTTATGAAGAGCTTCTCAAAGCTAAAGAAGAGATAGAAAAGATAATTTCAAAGAAAATCTATGGCTTTAGGGCTCCTAGGATGATGTCTCCTTCTTTAAAAGTTTTAAAGCGTTTAGGACTGAAGTATAATGCTTCTCTTCATCCGACTTATGTTCCAGGAAGATATAATCATTTTTTCAAGCCAAGAAAGATTTTTGAAAAAGATGATGTAACCGTGATTCCTACTTCTGTAGTTCCTCTCGTTAGGATGCCTATGACATGGCTATGGTTTCGAAATTTAGGTTTAAATTATTCAAAGGTGTG
>JAHIPG010000088.1 GCA_018894775.1 Nanobdellota archaeon | reverse complement strand
GAGGTTTTAATATAAAAAATGGAAAAAGAAAAGGATCTAAAAGAAAAAGAGGAGAAAGAAAAGGAAAATAAAAAAAAGAGGGCTAAAATGACACGGTATTCACCCTTATTTTCAACAGTACCTAAAAAGCGTCTGTCTCCTCCAAGAGTTTAATTTGACTAAGAAGGTGATTTAAAAAAATGGTTGATCAAAAAGAAAAAATAAAAGAGGGTAAGAGAAAGCAAAATATCAATGTCGAAGAGTTTAAAAGAAGATTGAGAGAGGAAGTAAAGCCGGATATGCGGGAACGTAAAAGAGCTCATAGTGAGAAAATCAAAGAACATAAAGGGCTGGTGAAAGAGAAAGAAATGCTGCAAAAGCAAAGGGTTAGAGGGCAAATAAAGCTTCAGAAAGAAAAGTATAAAGAAGCTGTAGCAAGACAAAAAGAGAATATAAAAGACATGCAAAGATTACAAAGGGAAAAATCGATGATGCAGAGGGAAGCACAACAAGAAAAAACTTTGACAATAATGGCAGAAAACCAGGACCGCATAGAAGAGGTAAAAAGGCAGAAACGCCAGAAAGACAAAGAAGAAGGGTTAGCTTTATTTTCATATTCCACAATGCCATCTAAAAAGTTTTCAAGGACTATGACCTTCTCTCCAAAAAAGTCTACAGTGCCTGACCCAGAATTTACAACATCTATGACCTTCTCTCCTAAAAAGTCTACAGTGCCTGACCCAGAATTCGCAGATGCTATAACTTTCTCTCCAAAAAAGTCTACAGTGCCTGACCCAGAATTCGCAGAAGCTCTGCATCACTCGACTAAGATTTCAACAGTTCCAAAAACAGAGTTTGCAGAATCTTTAACGTTTTCACCGAAACATTCGACTGTGACAGGTAGGACTATAAAGAAAATGAACGATTCAAAAAAAGAGGAGGTAGATATACATGAATGAATTATTTGAAAGACGTAAAAAAGAAGAAGTAAGGATAAAGAAACAAGCAGAAAGAATTACAGGACAAAGAGAATGTGATGAAGAAAGAAAAGAGACATCAAGAGAAAGAGGAGAAAGTGTAACAGGAGTAGATGACATAGAAAAACGTAAAGTATTACAAGAAGAGAGATGGGATAGTAAATGGGATAGAAGAAGAGCTAAATGGGAACATAGAAGAAAAAAATAAACATGGTTAGACTAAGACCAGGATACTCTGAGAGTTTACTTGATATTATAGAAAGGATGTTGGATAAGGGGATAGTTATAGATACTAAGATAAGGATTTCAATTGACGATATACATCTTGTAAAGGTAAGGGGAACGATTATACTTTCCTCATTCAGCGCCGCAGCTAAACATGGCATAGACTTTCCTTCCGAGGTTATTCATGAAACGCAGGCCTGGCGTGACTTATTAACAAAAGTAGATTGCCCGCAGTGCAATAAGATGGTTGCTAGGGAAGAATTGGAAGAAGGTTGTCCCTGGTGCGGATATGATATGGGACCCAGCTAAAAATGGAAGAAGAAGAAGAAATATTAGAGCCGGAAAAAGATACGCAGCAGGATAGTGGATTAGCTGCAGTGATAGACAGGGTATTAGACAAAGGTCTGGTTATAAACGCTGACATAGCTGTTTCTGTCTCAGGAACAGAGCTCTTAGGCATAAAGATAAGGGCTGCTTTAGCGTCATTCGAAACAGCAGCACAATTTGGCTTGCAATTCCCAAGCGGAACAGATATGGCCACAGCAGCATGGAATGAGGCGAAAATAGAAAAGGAGGACTGTCCCCAGTGCAGCAAGAGAGTATCAACAGAACAGCTGCTAAATGAAAATTGCCCGTGGTGCGGTTGGATAAGTGCAAAAGCAAAAGCAATTGCAAAAGCAAAAGTAACTGCGGAATATTCTTAGTTTAAAAAAAAATGGAGTCAGAAAGTATAAAGGAACTAAGTGAATTTGTACCAGAAAAAGTTAGATGGAAGATTCTTAGTCTGTTACCAGAAAAAAAAGGGCTTGACATAGACAAAGATATGCCAAGGATACTCACACTATCACTTCAAAAATATCCTGAAACAAAGGGCATTATCAAAGAAAAGGTTTTGAATAAACTAAAAAATCTGTGTCTAAATCTTAACATCTTGGAAGAAGAGAATAAGCTAAGTCAGTTTATGAATTCTTTGGATGAAAAGAGTAAAACTACACTCATTTACCTATGGGAGAAAAGGCATGCGAACATAAGGGATCTGAGCAAGCTTATACATTCTCAGACAGACCACCAAACATTAACAAGGATAAAAGAAGTGATAAACCCTCTATCACAAAACATCTTAGGGAAGCCTGCATTAGAATTTAAAGAGAGCAAAATAGATCCTATTACAGGGGAAAAGAAGATGTTCAATTGGTGGGTAGCAGAAGATATCTATCCTGCTAGAGGAGATGAGATGCTCGACATATTCAACGAAAAAGAACATTTAAAAATCATTACCGAAGTGCCTAATGAAAACGTAAATCTGAGCATAGACAACGATATCCTAACAATATCTGGTGATAATTATAGTAAAAAAATACCGCTATTTTACAGCGTGGAAAAAGGTATAAAAAAAACATGCAAAAATAATATTCTCGAAATCAAAATAAAAAAGAGAGGTGAATAACAATGGTTAAAAAGAAAGATAAAAAGAAGGAAGAAGATCCGAAGATAGCAGAATCTGTATTGGAAGGCATAGGCAGCATCATTCCTGGACTTTCAAAATTATTCAAAGAGGTAGCAAAGACGGATAAGTTCAAAACAAGATTGAAAGAGGTTAACAAGGAATTACAGGAAAAGCTAAAAGGAAGGCCATTAAAGAAGGGTGACATAAAAGTAGAGGGCGGATGGAAGATGAAGCCGATTCTTGGCGATAAAAAACATGCTATAAAAGTTGTTAAAAAGAAAATCAGACCTACCCAACCAAGAAATAAAGGATTAACTGATATTTTTGACGAAAAGGGCATGATAAGAGTAATAACACAGCTAGACATACCATCAAAAGACTTGAAAGTAAAGGCAGAAAAGAAAATTCTGAAAGTATACAAAAAAAATAAGGTTGTAAAAACTATAAGGCTGCCAAAAGCAGTCAAACATGTAATCAAAAAGAATTACAAGAATCAAATCTTAACAGTAGAATTAAAAAAATGATTGATATAGATGAAAAAAACCTCAAGCATGGGGTATTAGGCCTGGTAATAGCTTTAGTTGAGATAATAAACGATACCCTAAAGATCCAGGCTACGAAAAGAATGGAAGCGGGAAGCTTAACAGACCAAGAAGTAGAAAGACTGGGCGTAGCATTAGAAGACCTTAACAAGGCGATAGAGGATATGAAAACAGAGCAGGGAGTAACAGAAGCTGTTCAGAACGTAAGATCAGGTCTAGACAGTGTAGCAAATGAGGTCATAAACAAGATGATAAACCCAGAAAGGTGGAGGGATGTGAAGAATGCAAAATAAAGGTATGTATGTATACTGTGTAGCACATAACAAGGGACCGATAAGTTTCGGAAAAATAGGGATAGAACAAAATGAAGCTTATACAGTAAGCAGTAATGAATTGTGCGCAGTGGTTCACAGATGCATAGCAGAGCCTTACAAGTCTGATGATGCAGAAATAGTTAAAGGGTGGGTTAAAACGCATCAAACAGTTATAGATGAAGCTTCAAAAAGATTTGACACTATAATCCCTTTAAGCTTTGACGTAATCATAAAAGGAAACAGCAAAGAAGTTACCCTGTGGCTGGAAAACGAGACTAAAACGCTTAAAGAAAAACTGGAAAGAATCAAAGGCAGGCAAGAGTTTGGCATCCAAATATTCTGGGATAAAGAACTGATAGCAAAACAGGTCGCTGAAGAAAATGAAGAAATAAAAAGGCTAAGAGAAGAGATAAAGCAACAATCAAAAGGCAAAGCATTCTTCAGCAAGCAAAATATGGAAAAATTGCTGAAAAAAGAGGTAGAAAAAAGCGCGGATAAGGAGTTTAAACAGCTTTATAATCATATCAGAGGATTCGCGGATGATATTAAGGTGGAAAAGCTAAAAGAAGCTAATATGCTCTTAAACCTGTCATGCTTGGTTTATCTCTTCTCTTAGCCT
>JAHIPG010000087.1 GCA_018894775.1 Nanobdellota archaeon | reverse complement strand
CTGATGATTCTCAGTTTTCTGTACCTAGCATTATTCATAGTAAGTTTCTATCTGAAATATAAAAAATTGTATGAAAGAGAGGAGAAAACATAAAATATCAAAAACACGTTTAGGTGATACAATGGTAAATATTATATTCTTTGGCGGAACAGGAAGAATGGGTGAGGATTGCGAATTCAAGTATGGCATTGGAAAATATTTGCCTGATGACTGGGATGTCCGGATTGTTTCCAGAGTAAAAGAAGCAAAAAAATATATTAAGGATGAAAAAAAGGTGAAGTTTGAGTATATCTATGATGATGGGATATTCAAAAGAAAACTGAATGAGTCGGAGATTGATGATGCTGAGAAATGGTTTGGTCACCCTTTAAGGGCGTTGAAGCATTACAGCAGAAGCATAAAGGATGTTCATAATAAAGAATTGGAAGAAAAAGTCTTTGAACTCACGACAAAGCACATTCTTTTCTGGAAAAAATATTTCAATGGAAATAAAACAGATGTTTTCTCAACAACCTTGGTTGCAGATCTTCCTGCAACTGTTCCTCTTCTTGCCACAAAAAAAGCGGGTGTGAAAGCAATAAACCTGTTCCCAGGCAGAATCACAAACTCACATACACTCGCTGATGCTGATTATAACATAATAGAATGGAATCAAGACAATTATGATGAAGCCGAGATTGACAGTTATTGTGAGCAGATAAAAAAGGATTACGAATCCAAGCAGCAGATTTCATATCCTTATATGTCAAAAGAGGTTTCAAGCAACCTTTCTGTGACACCGAAAATATTTTTCAAAAAGATGAGGCAGATGAGAGAATGGAAACAGTTTAGAAAGAGAAACCGGGTTGAGTCGTGTTTTGAGAATCCTAAGTTTTTTGTAAAAGATTATGTAAAAAGCATTGTCAGAAAAGCGTTTGTAAGGTCATTGTTCAAGCCATTGGAAAAAAACGAGAAGTTTTTCTTCTTTCCACTGCATTATTTAATCGATGCTCAGATGCTCTACAGAGAACCTTTTGTTGACCAGTATGCTCTTGTAGAGCAGATATCCCATTGTCTTCCACAGGGAACAAAACTTTATGTAAAAGCACATCCTCACTGGAGCGGAAGTGATGTGAATTACAAAAGAGCAAAACAACTCAGCAAAATTCAGAACATAAGATTTATTCCACCCACCACAAACCCATATTACCTGATAAACAATGCAATTGCAACCATTACAATAAATTCTACAACCGGTTTTGAAGCAGTAATCCTGAACAAGCCCATGATAACCTTTGGACATGAGATATATGCAAAGGAAGGAGTAAGCATAGTTGTGAGGGATTTGAAAGAATTGCCAGATATTATCTTTAATGTAATGAGTGATCCGAACTATGGCATAGACATAAACAAAAGAAAGGAGTTTATCTATAAGGTGTTCAAGAACACAATAAAATTGGAAGGAAAATTTGGACTGGATTATTTAATATATACAGAAAACGATTACAAGAATATTGCGGATGCGTATGCGAAGGCTTATGAGAACTACAAGATATTATAAAATAAAGAGGAAGAGGTGATGCAATGACTGGCATTTGCGGAATTGTAGGTCTTGAGGATATATCACTAATAAAAAAAATGAGTGATATTATATTCTATAGAGGGGATAATGAGATTATAGGTATTTATAAAAACGCGTGTTTTGCAGAAAGAAATTTTTATGATAACAGAGAGCTGATCCAGAATGAGGATGGAAATATTGTAATGGTGGCGGATGCAGATATCTATAACTATGATAAATTAAAAGAGAATCTAGAAAAAAGAGGACATAGTTTTTCAACAGACTTAAACGAAGAAGTCATCGTTCATGCATATGAAGAGTATGGGGAGAGATGTTGTGAATTTTTAGATGGTGATTTTGTGTTTGCAATATGGGATTCAAATAAAAGTAAACTCATGCTGGCAAGAGATAAATTTGGTGTTAGACCTTTATACTATACTTTAGATGATACAAGAATATTATTTGGATCTGAAATTAAATCTTTGTTGACTGTAAGTGAGAAAAAAGAAATCAATTTTAAGTCAACCTCAGATTACCTGATTTTAGGTAATTTCTTGGGTTCCCTTACATTCTTCAAAAATATCTATGTATTATTACCTGCACATATTTTAACTTATAAGTTTGGGAGAACAAAAGTTAGCCGGTATTGGGTGCCAAAATTTAGAATTGCAAAGAATACCGAAGAATATTGTTCAAAGATGCTATACAATTTTTTAAAGGAGTCTGTCAGGAAGAGAATAGGGGAAGTTAACGGATTGTATCTCGGTGGCTTTGATTCCTCTGTAATATGCAGTTTAATGGCAGAATTTAGTGACGAACCAATTAGAACATTTACAACTTGCTATCGGGGGGATAAGTTGGATACTGAAATAGATGTGCATAATGCAAGAATTGTTTCGGACTATTTTGGCACGAAACATACTGAGGTTGCGATTGAACCAAATGATGTTGCTAAAATGTTTTATAAAATTATATGGAGAAACGAATATAAAAGCTGTGTTGACGGCGCACATATGTATAGGCTTGCTGAAAAAGCATCGTTTCTAAAAGGTAATAAAATATTTACAGGAATGTGCGCTGATGTACTTACTATTTCTATGAGCAAAAATGAGAGCACGCTACTAAAGTTTAGAAAGTTACCATTTTGGCTGACAAAAACTGCAGAGATTTTTAGCAGAGAATTTGTGCCAAAACTTGGCAGAACTAAAAGTATAAAAATGCGAGAATATTTAGATGGGATTTCCTGCATGACTACCCCGCAAGGATATCTTATCGGAAAAAAAATTGCTGTAAATTATCTTTACAAGGATGTTATATCTCGTTTTGATGAAACAAAGAATGATATAAACAAAGAAATAATTTACCCAGCACTAAAATTATATCCAAAATCTCATTCCAGTCAGTTATTCTTAATGTATCTTACTCATGCTGCTCCAGGCAAATGGATTTCATATATGGAAAACGTGTCGATTACACAGTCGATGCTTATTGGGTTCCCATATCTGGACGAAAACTACATTGCTTTTGCGAGGTCAATTCCTCCTCCTCTACTGAGGTCAAAGTATATTCAAAGAAGAGCGTTTAGCAATAAATTGCCGCCTGAAATTATAAACCGAAAAAAAGATGATAGAACATCTATAGCTAGAATATTCAACGGGGAGTTTGGTGAGGTGGCATTACAAATATTGAACAACTATTCTATTATTCAACGCGATACCGAGCATTACTTAAATAAACATCAGATTTTAAAATACACTCAAAAATTTAAAGAGCATAGCTTCAAATGGGGTTATCAAGATAAAAAGTTCTTAGATATGATTCAAATGCTTGTATCTATAGAAGGATGGAATAAAACATTTATTGAAAGAGACGATATCAGGAGACCTTTGAAATGAAAACCGTAGTGTTTGTTCGAGAGGAAGCTTACGCAAGAATGTATAATCAAGCATGGGCGTTGAAACGAACCAATAAATATAGATTAATTCTTCTTTGCAGAACGTTTGATGAAACCATGCTTGGAAAATTTAAGGAAGTGTTTGACGAGATTATATGCTGGTTGCCATTAGACCTACAGAAGATTGGGCTAACCCAGATTCATGGGAATTCAGTAGTAGCGAATCTAATAAAGGATACCTTTAATCGTCATATAATTTCTCGGATAGGACGAATGAGTGATACCGCAAGATTACCAAAAATTTTAAAACAAATCAATGCGGATGTGTTTAACTGTGTTGGCACATACGAACTGACACAGCAAGTTATGAAAAATACAAAATCTCCAGTAATTATAGATTTACATAATGGTTCGCCATCAAAAGGTATTGAGAACCTATCAAAAATGGAAAAAGTAAGGGATAAATACTGCCTTGAGCATGCTTCAGGTATAATCCATAGAGGTCCACCAGAAATAGAAATAAATTATTATAAAAAATATGGATATAAAATAAAAAATCCAACTTTACAATTTTTGGACTGCTGCAACAGAGAATTTTTTGTAGAAGGAAATATTAAAAAACTTTCCTCTGAAGATGGTGAGTACCATTTGATAAGTATGGGTTCAGGGCAATCTTCACATTATACTAGGTATATGATAAAAAAGTTAGCAAAACAGAAAATTCATTTTCATATATATGTTCCATATAAAATCAGCCCATTAGTATTCAAAGAGCTTGTTCATCTAACCAAAAATGAAAAATATTTTCATTTGGAGAAAGCAGTGCCGTTTGATAAGGTTCATCAGGAGATAGCAAAATATGATTTTGGATCACATTTATATACATCTGCCTTTCTGAATCAATTCCAAAAGGAGTACCTAAAAATTGGAAGTAGCAATAGAATATTTACCTATCTCGAAGCAGGTCTGCCTATTATTATCAGTGATCGTATAGAATATATGAAAAAGTTGGTAGAAAAATATAAGGCGGGTTTCTCAGTAAAAGACGAGGAACTTGATGACATTCATAGTGTGATTGATAAATACGATTATGAAGAACTCAGAAAAAATGTTTTCAAGGCAAGAGAAAAATTTTTGATAAATAATTATGCAGAAAGATTGATAAAATTTTATGATGAGATTATTCAAAAAGATGGATGATATACTCATTTTTTATTGATTAGGAGTCCATCTATTATCCCCCGAATAAGTCTTTTTAATAAATAACTTTTTGTTCGTCCAGTGTTACAATACTCCCCTATTATAATGGTTTTGCATAGATAACCGAATTTGACGATAAGATAATAAAGTATAAAAAAAGTAAATTGGAAGAAATTACCATGCTTCTTTTCAACCAAAAGCCCTCCACGAATACTATGGTACAGACGTACTTCTGGAAATTTTGATGATGTTGGGGATGCTTTATGCCATATCTTTGATTTTAGTGCACAAACTATTTTATAGCCAGCATTTTTATTTCTGTACCACCAATCATATCCGTCAGCACCAAAAAATAATCTCGAATCGTATAATCCAATTTTTTTAAATACCTCAGTTTTTACTAACATAACAAACTCCATATGAAAACATTCAAGTTTGTCATCCGCTTTCCTTATATCTACAGGCTTTCCTTCCCAAGTCCATAAGTTTGGTTTCTTCTCTGGAATGGTCAGCTTATTCGTTTCGTACCTATACTCAAGTGAACTAACAGTACTAATGTTTTCATCACTTTCCGCTACTTTTACTAATTCTTCTAAGAAGTCTTTAGCAACCACAGTATCGTTATTAAGAATAAGAATATATTCAGGATTTTGGTTTTTAATTGAATATCGAATACCTATGTTATTTCCTTCCGCATAACCGTAATTCTTATCATTTGCAATTACATGTATGTTACTGAACCATTCCTTCAAAATATTTACATCGTTCCCTGCAGACTTATTATCTACAACTATAATCTCATAATCGGGATAGGTTATCTTTTTTAGAGACTCTATACATTCAATAGTGTCTTTTACGCCGTTAAAGTTGAGTATTATTATGGAAACTTTAGGATACTTCATTTTCCCTCAATCGACTCCCACCACCATCTATTGTTCGCATACCACTTTATTGTTTTGCGCATTGCATCTTCAAATCTATGCCTTGGTTTCCAGCCTAAATTTTTGATTTTAGTAACATCTAAACTATAACGTCTATCATGCCCTGGTCTGTCCTTTACATAATGAATTAAACTTTCCTTTTTACTCAGCGCTTTAAGAATTAGTTTTGTGATATCAATATTTGTTTTCTCATTACCAGAACCGATATTATAAACTTCTCCGTTTTTTCCTTTCTGCATGACAACATCTATCGCTTCACAGTTATCTTCTACGTATAGCCAATCTCTTACGTTCAGACCATCACCGTATAATGGAAGGGGTTTATCCATGAGCGCGTTTATAATGAAGGATGGAATAAGTTTTTCTGGGTATTGATAAGGACCGAAATTATTTGTACTCCGTGTAATTTTCACTGGCAAACCGTAAGTTATATAGTAGGAATTAACAATCATATCAGCACTTGCTTTACTTGCGGAATACGGTGAGCTGGGGTTAAGTGGGTCTGTTTCTTCAAATGAACCTTTTTCTATAGAGCCGTATACTTCATCTGTAGAGATTTGAATATACTTTTTTACATTATATTTTCTGCATGCATCAAGCAAAGTAAAAGTACCAAAAATATCTGTTTTGACGAAATGCTCTGGTCCTGTAATACTCCTATCTACATGACTCTCAGCAGCAAAGTTTATCAGTTGTTCCACTTCATTTTTCTTAATTATTTTCTCAACTAATTCGTTATCACATATATCTCCCCTGACAAAGTTGTATCTGCGATTATCCTCAACATCTCTTAGATTATTCAAATTCCCGGCATAAGTTAACTTATCGTAATTTATTATCTCAACATCATCATATTTTTCGAGTAAATAACGAATGAAATTTGATCCAATAAAACCTGCTCCTCCTGTTACCATTATTTTCATTTAATCACCCAACCTATACCATACCCAATCCCATTATTCCAATCTTTCACTATTTCCTTACTATCATATTTTCCTTTGATCTCGCTCCAAAACTCTGGAACGCCTCCAACATTCTCCTTTGGCCCCGGAACTATATCATGAAAAGCTATTATGCCCCTCTCCTTTACTAAAGGGCTATACATTTTAAAATCCTTTTTAACCCCGTTATAGGAGTGGTCTCCATCTATAAATAGAAAATCAATCTCTCTACCATCTAAAATAGCCATAATCCTCTCTAAAGTCTTTTGACTATGAGAATCAGCTCTAATTGGATAGATTTTTTGGTCATTTAAAGCAAAAGATTTGTACATAGGCACTCTCCATTTAAGATAAGCTCCACCAAGATCCTCAGGCAAATCAAGGCTTATTATAGTAGCATCTTTAGATGATATACGAGAGAACAAAAACAGAGCGCCACCATTAGCTGTGCCTATTTCAAGAACGGTTTTTGGCTTCATCTTACCTAATATTCTTAGTAGTTCTAAAATCTCAATTTGAAGTTGCTGGGGTTGAATGACTCTTGGAATATCATTATATCCACTATCAACCAATTTTTCCAAACTATTTATATTTTTATTAAGCTTTTTAATTTTGAGAAAAACGTATAGAGGAACGAAAGGTGGAAAAATGAAATCTTTTAGCTTTTGTTTTGCATAGTTTAAAGATTTCTTAGCAAGTATTATTATGCCCTCCTCACGAATAATCTCTCTAGCCCTCTTAAAGGCCCATGAAATCGACTTTTTCATTTCAGATCACCTTCGGCTCAGGAATTGGTAAAATAAATTTTCCACCTTTTTTTCTGTAGTCACTTTCTTTTTGTAGAATCTCATCGGCATAATTCCAAGCCAAGAGAAGAGCATAATCAGGTGGTTCTTCATGGAATTTCTTCACTGGAAATACGGGGATATGCGTACCTGGCGTGTACTTCCCTTGTTTGAACGGCGTTGTATCGGTAACGTAGTCCAAAACATCTCTGCCGATCTTGCAATAGTTTAGTAAAACATTTCCCTTTGCTGGAGCTCCATAGCCAGTTATTTTAGCTCCTTCTTTTTTTAGTGTTTTCAAAAGCTGTACTAATTTTTCTTTTACTAGAACCACTTCCTCAGCAAATTTCAGATACGTTTTGAGAGAATTAAGCATGGCTTTCCGCTCCATTAATAATAAATTATCGACATTTTGAGATTGCTGCTTTAATGCTCTCTGCACAAAGACACGGATAGACCCCCCATGGACGGGAACTTGTTTCACGTCAAGGATTTCCATACCAAACTTTCGGAATAAGTAAACCAGAGGATGAACAGCAAAATAGGAGAGATGCTCATGATATATAGTATCAAACTCTAAGTTGTTTAATAAATTTGGGAGATAAGGAACCTCAATAATAAAAACACCATCATTTGCCAGCAGACAGTTTATACCGCGCATGAGGCTTTCTAAATTGTCTACATGAGCAAAAATATTGGTTCCTAAGATCACATTTGCTGGGCCATATTCTTTGCGAAGTTTGATAGCGCAGCCCTCATCAAAAAAGTCAGTCACTGTATGGATGCCTTTTGCTTCTGCTAATTGTGCAATATTAGAAGCGGGCTCAATGCCTAAGGTTTGTAGACCAAACTTTGAAAAGCATTGGAGTAGTGTCCCATCATTACTCCCGATATCTATAACTAAGCTATTTTCATTGAGTTTAAAATTCTCGAGTACCTCGTCCGCAAGTTTAGAAAAATGGATCTGCATTGGCTCTGAAGCACCGGTTAAATAGGCATATTCTTCGAATAAGACTTGGGGGGAAACTATGTCTAAGAGCTGAACGAGATAACAGTTGGTACAGAAGTACACGTCGAGAGGATAAAAATCTTCTGGGCTGCTTAATTGCTCTTCTCCTAAAAATTTGTTGACTAATGGGATGGGTCCCAATGAGAGAAACTTATGCAATTTTTTGCTCCCACAAACTCTGCATGCCGTTCTTCTTAACATGACATTCTCCTGTTTCGTCTTATCTACATGTAGCGTTTTACCACTCATACGGTTCACCCGTTCTGGGATCAATTATTGAGGAGTCATTCCATGGCCTCCTCTCTTCGTCAGGATTCTTATAATCATAAAGTTTTGTTACAAGATAAAGAACCGTTGAGTGCTCATTTCCTATGCATTTTGTCCCATGCCAGTAAAAACCTGGGATTCTAACAATTCGAAGCTTTTCGCCAGTTAAAATAATCTCGTTCAGTTGCCCCTTTGTTTTAGATTCTTCTCTATCATCGTACGCACAAGCTTTAAGGGATCCTCTCACAACAGAGAGATAGTCAACCTGCCCTCTCGCATGTCGATGCCAAGCTCTAATTATTCCCGAGTAGCTTATTGAAAGGTTTACTTGCACAATATTATCCTCTTCCACAAAATCTTTCCAATCAGTTCTAAGGAGTTCTGTAAAAAACCCCCTTTCATCGGGTATTTTCTTTATATCATAAACTTTTATCCCAGGTAACATCATAATGGAAACCTATTAATCAAACTTAAATCTTTCGCATATTTCCTTATTTTGGTTTCTAGACCTATACACTGGTAAAAAGTTTTATTACATATAAAACTATTTCCTTATCAATGGAAAAAGGCATAGTTATCGGGGGGAGTGGTCTTTTAGGTAGCAAAATACTTAGAGAGTCTGCGAAAGAATTTGAAACAATAGGCACGTACGCTTCTCATTTCTTTAAGATGGATAATGTAACGGTAAATCAGTTGGATATTAGAGATGAAAAAGCAGTGAAAACGTTTACTCAGACTCAAAACCCGACTTATATAATTCTTACAGCCGCAATGACAAATGTAGATAGATGCGAAACAGCTAAAGAAGATGCTCTTGCAATCAATGGAAAAGCACCTAGCAGAGTAGCAAAATGCGCTGAGAGAGTGGGAGCAAAGCTTATCTACATATCCACGGATGCTGTGTTTGATGGGCGAAAAGGACTTTACAAAGAGGATGATAAACCAAATCCTATTAACTACTATGGGATCACAAAATTAATTGGTGAGAAAGAGGTTAAAAAAAATTGTAAAGATTGGGTAATATGTAGAATAAGCTCTCTTTACGGATGGAATACTATTACGGATAAACAAAACTTTGCAACATGGATTATAGAGAAACTAAGAAAGAAGGAAGAAATACGTTTGTTCACTGACCAATATACCACACCCACATTTGCTGATAATGCTGCTAAGGCAATCATAGAAATATGCAAAACAAACAAAAAAGGCATATACCATCTTGCATCACCCGAATGCATGAGCAGGTTTGAGTTTGGGAAAAAACTTGCAAAGATTTTCAAGCTTAATGAAAGTTTAATAAAACCAATTGTAAGTGAAAACTTAAATTTAGCTGCTAAGAGACCAAAAAAATGCTGTTTAGATGTAAGCAAAGCAAAAAAAGAATTAAAGACAAAACTGTTAAGTGTAGAAGAAGCGCTTATAGAAATGAAAAAACAAGAGGAGCTGATAAAATGAAAGGACTAATACTTGCAGGTGGCCACG
>JAHIPG010000086.1 GCA_018894775.1 Nanobdellota archaeon | reverse complement strand
AATATTTTATGGTATATAACATTTACATGCAATTAAAGCTTAGCTCAGTTCTTGCATTAATGTAGATTTCCAATTAACATACCTGTTTTCTCTCAACAGGCTGACCGAGAATAACTCAATTATACAACAAAAAGACAGGAATTAAAAAGGCATTTTTGATATAATAGATGATAGTAAAGGAGGTTCAAAGATGCCTAAATTCAAGCCTTACCGAAAAAATCAGTTTATGTTATTTCCTAAATCCATTGATGATTATGTACCAGAAAATCATCTGTCAAGAATGATAGATAGTATTGTGGAACAGCTGGATACCAAAGATATCGAAGACAAATATTCATCACTAGGACAGAACACCTATCATCCGAAGATATTGATCAAACTGCTCTTTTATAGTTATGGCATAGGAGAAAGGAGTGGAAGAAAGATCTCATCTAAATGTGAAACCGATACCGCCTATATCTACCTATCCCAGATGTATAAACCTGATTTTCGAACCATCAATGATTTTCGAAAAAATAATATTTTAGAACTATCCCAATACTTTATCGATATCCTCCGTATGTGTAAAGAACTGGGTTTGATCTCTGTAGGACAAATGAATATCGATGGGACTAAGATTAAAGCCAATGCAGCCAATCGCCGGACTAAAACCAAAGAAGGCTACCAAAAGTGGTTAAAACGCATTGATGATAAGATAGGAAAGATACTGGAAGAAGCAGAAGCTACTGATGCCAAGGAAGACGAACTATACCAGGATAAGCGCGGAGATGAATTACCGGAAGCAATAAATACCCAGGAGAAGCTAAAGGCTAAGATTAAAAAAGTCATGGAGCAATTCAAGAACGAAAAAGAAAAGATCAATCTCACCGATCCGGATGCTAAATTCATGAAGGATGGCCGTTACCGTATTGATACCAGCTATAACTGTCAGGCCTCCCTAAGTAAAGAACAGATCATGTTATCCAGTGAGGTCATCACCCAGGCCTCAGACCGCAAGGTCCTGGAATTAATGGTTACAACCAGTGAGGCCAATTTGGCCCAACCGGTTAAAGAGATCGCTTGTGATGCCGGCTATTCCAGTTAGATAATTATGAGTATCTTAAAAAAAACAAGAAGATCGGTTATGTCCCTGACCAGAACTTCAGGAAAGACTTAAAGGGGAAAGGACCTTATCATCGGGATTGTTTTTCCTATGACCCGGAAAAAGATATCTTTCTTTGCCCGGAAGGCAAAATACTAAAGCTATACAAGATACGCCGAAAGGATTGCCCTTATCGGAAATTCCAGATGAAAATATATAAAGCCAAAGATTGTCCCTCTTGTCCAAAAAGAACATTATGTACCAGACAAAAATATCGTACCATCAGTATAGAAGATCGTAAAATATTACTAGACCAAATGCGAAACAGGCTGCAGACAGAGATAGGATGTAAGAAATACCTCCAGCGGCTCTGGACCACCGAACCGGTATTTGGGCATCTGAAATACAATCTGGGTTACCGGCACTTTTTCTTAAGATCACTCAAAAAGGTGAAGGGTGAATTCAGATTAATGTGTATTGGTTGGAACCTAAAGAAAATGCATAAACTAATGGCTTATGGATAAGCCATTTCACTAAATAAGTAATTTTAATATCGAATAAGTAACCAACCTATCCAGCTAAATTTTTAAAAGACGTTGGGAATCTGAACTTATAAGGAAACCTGATAAAAAGTTTGAAAAAATAACATATATTGTGCATTAACAACGGTTCTTCGCCATATTTTTTAATTATTACCTTTTAATCCTCTAAATACTAACAAAGGGGCACCTTTCCAATTAAATAAACTTTGTCCATTTATAAATGCATCTGCTAACCATTCCTTTCTTTTTTTATATAAAATAATTAGCTTGTTAAACTTCCCTTTATATGAAATGCAATCGTGATAGTATCTAGAATACAAATAAGACGCCATATCAGATAACATTTTATATTCATGGCATAAATATTCGAAGTAATCATTATAGCTTAAATTTTCAGGATTAAAAGGAATGAACATGCCATATATTT
>JAHIPG010000085.1 GCA_018894775.1 Nanobdellota archaeon | reverse complement strand
TAGGCTTTGAACCGAAGTACACTATTGAGGAGGCAGTTCAGAGTCTTGTAGATGCATATAATAAAGGTTTAATAGTAGATGGGTTAAACAACCCGTTGTATCACAATATCAAGATGATGCGAAAAGTCAGGTTGAGATGATGTAAATGAACAATAAAATACTTTATTCACTTTTATACAAAATGCTCAGAATACGGATGGTTGAGGAAAAAATAGCTGAATTGTACCCGGAACAGGAGATGAGATGTCCTACACACTTATCTATTGGTGAAGAGGCAACTGCTGTCGGTGTATGCGAAAATTTAAAAAAAGAAGATATAGTAATGAGTAACCATCGGAGCCATGCTCACTATTTGGCAAAAGGGGGGGAGCTTAAAGGATTAATCGCCGAACTCTATGGTAAAGCAACAGGCTGTTCTAAAGGGAGAGGGGGTTCAATGCATTTAATAGACAAGTCTGTTAGTTTTTTAGGAGCTACACCAATCCTGGGAGGTACAATTCCAATAGCAGTTGGTGCAGCATTTGGTTCAGTGATGCAAAACAGAGATAACATCGCCGTAGCTTTTTTTGGAGATGCTGCAGTAGAAGAAGGGATATTTCATGAAAGCCTCAACTTTGCTTCATTAAAAAATCTGCCTGTATTATTTATTTGCGAAAACAATCTGTATTCAGTTCAAACACCTCTTTCGGCCAGACAGCCTAAGCGTGATATTTATCTGCTTGGTAAAGCACATGCAATAGAATCATACCAAGAGAATGGTAATGATATAATAAAAGTCTATGAGGCAACAAAAAAGGCAGTCAAAAAAATAAAGGCAGGTAAAGGACCTGTATTTTTAGAATTCTTAACATATCGATGGAGAGAGCATTGTGGTCCAAATTATGACTTTGACATTGGATACAGAACTAAAGCAGAAGTTTTAAAATGGAAAAAACGATGCCCTATAGCGGCACTTAAAAAACAAATGTTAAAAGACAAAATAATATCAAATACTCAAATTGAAAGAATGGTTGAAGAAATATGTGATGAAATAGATGAAGCAGTCCATTTCGCAAAAACAAGTCCATTCCCAAACAAAAGTGATTTATATCAACATATATATTCAAAATGAGAGATACCATGACAAATAATAGAGAAATTAAATATGCATCAGCAGTCAGGGAAGCTATTGATATATGCATGAAAAAATATCCATCGATCTTTATTATAGGCCCCAGTGTACCTGACCCAAAAGGTGTTTTTGGGACCACTTTAAAATTAGTTGATAAATATGGGCCTGAGAGAGTTTTGGATATGCCGTTATCTGAGAATGGAATAACCGGTGTTTGCATTGGTGCTGCCTTGGCTGGGATGAGGCCTATCATGGTCCATCAGAGAATAGATTTTGCGCTTTTGGCAATGGATGAAATTATTAACAATGCTGCAAAATGGCATTATATGTTCGGAGGTAAATCGAAAGTTCCTATGGTAATCAGATTAATAATTGGTAGGGGCTGGGGACAGGGCGCCCAGCATTCCCAGAATTTACAGGCATTATTTGCACATATCCCAGGTTTAAAGGTTGTTATGCCTGCTACACCCTATGATGTTAAAGGCTTACTAATATCGAGTATAGAAGACAACAATCCAGTAATATTTATTGAGCATCGTTGGTTATATAATATAACTGGATATGTTCCTAAAAAAATGTATAGGGTCCCTATTGGCAAAGCTAAAATTGTCAGGAAAGGGGAGGATGTAACTATAGCAGCCACTTCATACATGACTGTAGAATCCATTAAAGCATCAAAAATTCTGGAAAAAATAGGTGTAAATCCAGAAATTATAGATATTAGAACAATAAAACCGCTTGATGATAGTTTAATCATTAAATCTGTAAAAAAAACAGGTAAACTCCTTGTTGTTGATTCAGGGTGGACAACAGGAGGGATAGCCGCGGAGGTAATTAGCAGAGTAGTAGAAAAAGCGTTTGATTATTTGGAATATCCGCCCCAACGAATTTGTTTACCAGATATTCCTACACCTACATCTAATGCTTTGACAAAACATTTTTATCCAGGACATGTTGATATCATAAAAAAGGTATTAAAAATGTTAAATAAAAAAGGAAAATATGTGGATAATATATTAAGATTGGAACAAAAACCCAGGCAAGTACCATTAGATGTTCCGGATTTATCATTCACAGGACCGTTTTAACTGATATGTTTAAAAATGGAGGTTTGAAACCATGAGAGTAGGGTATTCGTATCTAAAAGAACAATTCGGGGAGCATAAAAAAATCTTTGAGGAGATTGAAAACCTTCTGGAAACAAGTGATTTCACACTTGGTAAACCAGTGGAGGAATTTGAGCAAAAATTTGCGAAATTATGTGATACAAAATATGCTGTTGGTGTAGGTTCTGGAACAGATGCGCTCCTGTTAAGTTTGAAGGCTCTGGATATTGGAGCAGGGGATGAGGTGATTACCACTCCGAATACGTTCTTTGCTACTGTTGGTGCAATAGTAACTGCTGGCGCTACTCCTGTGTTCGTTGATAATAATGAGGAGTATACAATAGACACAGCCCTTATAGATGATGTGGTTACAGAAAAAACTAAAGCTATTATGCCAGTACATCTAACAGGTTGCCCTTCTGATATGCCGACAATCATGGATATAGCAGACAAACATAATCTTCGGGTGGTTGAGGATGCCTGTCAGGCTATAAGCGCATCAATTGATGGAAAAAAAGCAGGCTCTTTTGGCATAACCGCAGGATTTAGTTTACATCCACTAAAGAACCTGAATGTCTGGGGGGATGGTGGGTTAATAACCACAAATTCTGAAGAAATGCGGGATAAGCTGAGGTTACTCAGAAATCATGGTTTAATAAACAGGGATGTATGCGAATTCTTTGCATATAATAGCAGATTGGATTCACTCCAGGCAATAGTTGGAAATTATCTTATAGAAAAAGCGGAAGACATCACTAATACAAGGATTGAAAACGCAAAATATTATGATGAAAAATTATCAAAACTTTCTGATATTACCATTCCGCATAGAAGAAAAAATGTTCGGCAGGTGTATCATACTTATGTAATACAGGCAAAAGAAAGGGATAAACTTCTTGAATTTTTATTAGAGAAGGATATAGAAGCAAAAATCCATTATCCAATCCCAATGCATT